>JAITIE010000048.1 GCA_031279615.1 Candidatus Margulisiibacteriota bacterium
TTTATCACCATGCTCTCCAATACGGATTTTTACAGAAATCTGCTGGAGCAGTACCGTAACTTTGAGGAATACGAAAGCGCGGAAAATGTGGCGGCGCCGGACAATGTGGAAGACCGTTCAGGATTGATCATTCAAGCGGAAGAGCTAAACGACGCGGCGGCAAAAAAAAAAATAACAGCCGATGATTATCAGAGTTTTTTAGGACGTTATGACCGCTTGCGGCTGGCCACTGCGCGCTCGATCACGCGCAGCGGTGACTCGATAGCCGCTGACGGCCGTACGCGTTTGATCGTTACTTATCCTGAAAATAATTTCCGCGTCAACCAGGATTCTTTGGCCCTGCGCGGCTTTAGCGGGGGCGCGGAAGAAGTGCGCGTCAATAGCCGCGCGACACGCGCCAGCGGCGACAATTCTTTTTCACAGGCTGTGCCGCTCTCCGTCGGCAAGAATAATATTGTGGTGGACAATGGCGCGGAAACCATCCGCTTAAAAGGCCTGCGTTTGCTGACTTATCGGGATATTCAAGGTGTGCCGGAAAATAGGCTTATCGAATATCTGGCGACGCTTGGCTATTTCAAAGAAGGAGCGGATTTTTATCCCAATCAAGAGTTGATGCGCGAAGAAGTGGCGGCGCTGCTGGTGCGGATGATCGGCGCTACGCCGCAGCAGGTTACTCAGCCGGTTTTTAACGATGTGGCGGCCAGCCGCTGGTCGGCGCCGTCGATCAAGCTGCTGGCGGACCGTGGTATAATAAAAGAAACTGATAATACTTTCCGGCCGGAAGCCAAAATTACGCGGCAGGAGGCCGCCGCCTGGTATCGAGCTTTGAGTTCCGGCAGTGTTAATATAACCGCGCCGCAGGGCACGCTGGCCAGGCGGGAATTCGCGCGCTGGCTTTTTGCGGACAATCGCGTGCGCAATGAGATAGACAGTTTGAATAATTGAGCCATTGCGCAAATAGTTAAAAGGGGCAGGCATGGAAGTTAATTTGACAGTTTTGAAAACAGCAGGCCGGACAGAATTTACACAGGCGTCTGTCGGCGCGGCCGTGCAGGAAAATTTTGCGCTGGCGCTCGAGCAAGCGGTTGGCGCCGCGCAGGAAAAAACCACCGCGGCTGACCGGCTTCCGGCGGAGCCAATGGAGCAGGCGTTGCCGTCCCAACAAATATCCCAAGCTTTGCCGCGGGAACTAGCCGCTGTTTTGGCCGGCGCGGAATTGCCGGATATTTTTTTACCGAAAATCGAGAAAAAAACTGAAAGTAAACTGGAGGCCGCCGCACCGGAAACTGCCGAAAGCGAGCCAGCCGAACAAACCGAAGAGCCCGCCGCCGCGCCGGCTAATTTGATCCAGACGCAATTGGAAAAAGTTGTTGACAAAATAAATTACCGCGGCGCGTCTGTGGAGCAAATAGACCAGCCTGCCAAAACGCCGCTGACCGCGCCGGTTGTCCAGGCCGTGCCTTTTGCCGAGATTTACGCCGAGCTGTTGAAAGCGGTTCAAGCCAAAAAAGACGGCCAGGTCCTTAAACTCAAATTTGCTCTGGAGCCAGAAAGTCTGGGCAAGCTGGATATTTATATTTTTGCCGGATCAAAAAAACTGCAGGTCTCTTTTGCCGCCGGCGCGGAAACACGCCGTCTCCTGGAGAGCGCTCAGCCCGAGTTAAAAAATCTGCTGGAGCAGCACGGTTTTAGTCTGGCGGATCTGGATTTTTCCGGTTATTCCGGCCAGCGTCATGAGCAACTCGAGCGTGAATTTTTAGCGCAAGAAACCGAAAAAAATGATTTTGGTGTCTTGAATACACTGCCGCAAAATGCTATAATTTATGAAATATATGCGTTGATGCGTGATGTGCTGGTTAATTATCTCGCTTAACAAAAGGGGGAGTAAATGGTAGATGCGGTAAGCAGTGTGACAAACACCCAAACTCAAACCAGTTCTATAACTTCGATTAAGGATTTAGAGGAAAATCCGGAATTTTTTCCGATCTGGGTGGAAGAAATTCAGCGGCGCAATGTCAATCTTTTGTTGTCGGCGACCAGTGTGTTTGGTGAAAGTGAGACGAGCAATGACGACAGTTTATTTGGCAGTCTCAGCAGTTACAGCGGTTTATCCGGCACAACAAGCGACACGTCGGATATTTTTTCCGCGCTGGGTTTGACCTCGTCCACGGACAGCGCTTTGAGCAGTCTTTTTTCCACGCAGGGGATTACTTCGGATTTTTCATTCCTGTCGTCGACCACTGCTCTGCAGTCCTATCAGGTCGAGGAAACTTTGCGCGGACTGCAGGCCTATACCAACGCTACGGAAAATCTCAAATGGGTCGGTCAGGTGGTCGAGTATGTCGATCCGGCTGACGGCCTGACCAAGACCGGCCGCGTGACACGCGTCGATATTGAAAATGTGGAGAAGCCGCTGTTCAGGATCGATGGTGAATTTGACATTACGCTTGACGAGATAAAATCGATCACGGCGGTATAAAGGAGGATTTATGGATACAGTAGGTTTGCTGGATATTATCCGGCGTTCCAAAAACGCGATGAACGCTTTCAATCAGAGTTTGCGCATCAGCACGAACAACAGCGCCAATATGGCGACAACGGGTTACAAAGCGTTGAAGCAGTCTTTCAAGACCGTGTTCAATGACGTGGTCAACGAAGGTTTTCAAGGCTCGGGACTGACTGGCGAGTTAAATCCGATCCAGTTCGGCTCCGGCGTGACGCTGGGCACGATTAGTTTGGATTTTTCCCAGGGCGCGCTGGGCGAGGGCGGAGCGCTGGACTGCGCGATTTCCGGCCGCGGTTTATTTATGGTTTCGCCGGATGAAGGCACGACGGTTTATTACACGCGCAATGGCGGTTTTCACGTTGACACGACAGGACAATATATAATTGATGGCTCCGGCAATTTGCTGATGGGCGACGGAGGACCGCTCTCGACTGGCGGATCCACTGACCTCGGCTGGGGCCCCAACGGTGTGCTGCTGAGCAATTATTCATTGTATGCGGCGGGTCAAGAGGAGGCCACGCAGATCGGCCAGGTCGCGCTGGCGGATTTTACCAATGTCGAAGGCCTGACTCAGTACGACGGCTCGCTGCTCAAAGAGTCCGTAGTGTCCGGCACCAGGACAACCGGCGCTCCCGGCGAAGACGCTTTTGGCACGGTGGAAGCTCAGTCTCTGGAAAAATCCAATGTTTTCTACACCGGTGAAACTATTGACGCTATCGAAGTGCAGCGCGCGATGTCTGCGGTGCTGAGCGCGATCAAGATCGCCAGCGATCAGATCTCACAGGTCATTAATAAATTGCTGGGGTAAATTAATGGCAA
>JAITIE010000061.1 GCA_031279615.1 Candidatus Margulisiibacteriota bacterium
GCCTGTATGGCTGGCAAAGTCAGATCATAATTAGCGGAGACCAGTTCATAACTCGTGCCCAGATAAATTTCCTCACTGCCTCCGGCGCCCGGATTGCCGACGCGGTCGACGATCTGATACTCGATATTGTAGGTCGCGCCGCCGCGCAGATAATGTCTGCTGTTATTTTGCCCCGCCCAGCCGAAGCTTAGCTCCGGCTTGTACTCCGCGTAAGCGGCTTGCTCATTGGCGGTCACTTCCGCTGGCGCGGTCTGATAGACCAGCTCGCCGTCCCGCCGGACACTTAGCAAGACTTGCACCGGCTCATTGGCCGTCACCGAGACGCGCAGCGGCTCGCGCAGGGTCGGCAGATAGACCGGCTCCACGACCACTGTCGAGGATACTATTTCCGGCGGCACGGTATCATAGACATAATTCAGCGTGAGCGAATTGCCGCGATTGCCGGCATGGTCATAAGCGACCAGCGTGAGACTCTTTTCACCATCGCCGGCGGACAGAGGCCAGACATAATTTTCCGACGGCGTGTACGGCAGGATAGTTTCGGTCTGCGTGTCCTCATTGCGCAGGCCGATGGTCTCCGCGCCAATCGGATCATTATCCTCGACAGCCAGCCTCAAGACTACATTGCGCGTGTTCGTGTAATAAGGCGACAGTCTTTGCGCCCGCAGATTTTGCGGCGGCGCGCGGTCGAGAAAAACCGTATCCCGATAAATGCCGCTTTCATTGCCCAGCGCGTCCGTGTACTTGAGATAAAAATCCTTGGCGCCAGCCGCCGGATCGAGCTGGAAATTTATGTCCGCGCCGTAAGGGTATTCCACCCAGGAGTAGGCGTCATTGTAGGACACTTTCACGGTCTTGACCGCCTGCGCGTCCTCCGCCAAAAAATTGACGCTGACATTGACCGTCCCGACAGCCCCGCCCGGCCAGCCGTTGACCAGCAGACCCAGATGCCGCGGCGGCGTGGTGTCCACGATTATTGACACGGACACCGGCTCCGACCAGTTGCCGGCGGCGTCTTTGACGCGGGCGTAAACAGTTTGCGCGCCGTCCGCAGCCGCTCTGGCGTAACCCGCGCGCAGTTCCGCGTAAGCGTTTGGCGTGTCCCAGTTTTGCCCGTCCGGACTAAAAGTTATCTCCGTCACCGGCAGTAAATTGTCCGTGGCGCGGACTTCCAGATCGATGCTCCTGGTCGTCAGATAATTTTCCTCCCGCGTGTTCAAAACCCGCAGGCCGGTGATGACCGGCGGCGCGGTGTCCAAAATAAACTCTTCCCGCGAAAACATTGCCGCCGGTTTATTTTGCAGGTCTTTGATCTCGGTCAGGAAATAATATTTCCCGCTCGGCCCGCCCGCCGGCCGGTAGCGGTATTCGCGGCTGCCCGCCGGTGTCAGCTCATTTTGCGCCAGCGTCGCGATCTCGGCGCCGTCTTCCGCCAGTATCCGGCTGGTGATATAACCGATGTCTTTCACCGTCATAATGCTCATACCCGACTCCGGCTTGAGCGCGTATTCTCCGGCATTCACCGCATACTTCACTTCCGCGTTGGCGGAGATATAACGCGGCTCCGGCTGATTGGCCGTTTTGACATACACATTTACCGTCACCAGACTGTTGGCCGCTGGCGGCAGACTGCTGTCCGCGTAAAAAACGCCGCTGACCGCGTTGGCATTGCCGTAAGCATTGCGCGCCACCAGCCGGTAATTATAAACACCGTCCGGAATGATCGCGTCATTCAGGCGGCCGTCCCAGCTGAAACTATGACTGCCGTTCGCCACCGTCAGCCCCGGATTTACCGTGGCGATAATTTCACCGGAAGCATTAATGATATACAAAGCGGTCTGCAATGTCTCCAGCGCCTCAAAATTAAAAGTCACGCTCTCCTGGTTAAAATTATAAGCCGCCTGTTCCGGCCCGACCTTGAGCAGCAACGGTGACTTGTAATCCAAAAACACCGGGTATCTCTCCGAAACCAGGACATTACCGGCGCGGTCGGTCAAAATAATTTCATAGCCGTAATTGCCGTTCTCAATAATCCCGTCATTATCCAGCCCGTCCCAGCTAAACTCAAAATTTGTCTGGTATTCCGCGGCCTGCAGAGTTTTTATCCGGCGGTCGTATGCATTGTAAATATTTAAAACTGCCCGCGCCTGCTCGCTGAGCTCCAGCGTGACAATCAAAGCGTCCAGGTCGTTGTCACCGTTCGGCGTGAAATAAGCCCCGCTGCTATTGTGCGTCCAGATCTGCGGTTCTTGCGTGTCCAGCACAATGTTCAGCGTTGTCGCCCGCGAGACATTGCCGCAGCCGTCCGCGATAGTAAAAATGCCCTGATAGGTTTTATCGGCGCAGAGCTGCCCGTCCGCCGCGCGGCCATTCCAGCTCAGGGTTATTTTCGCAAAAGTCAGCGCCGCGCGTTTCAGCGTGGCTATATAAGTCGGCCCGTCAAAAATATCCAGCAGCACCGTCTGTGTATAATAAAGATTGTCGGACGGCGTCGTCTCTATCTCCAGCGTGTCCTGCCGGCCGTCATCATTGGGCGAAAAATAAATTTGCCGGTCTGCCGCAGGCTCGGCATAGTCCGGCGGCGTATGGTCATAGTAATACAATATCTCCTGCGCCGTGTAATTATTCAGCCAATCATAGGTCAGCAATGTCCAGGGATAAATTCCCTCGCCGTAATTAAGCGAGAGAGTTATTTCCGTATTGGGCGAAGCCAGCTCGGCAAAAAAATTATACTTCTCCCGCGCATCGCGCCTGACCAGCAGCAGGTAACGCTCAAAATCTGTGTCTGTATTACTCAGAACAAGATCATGCGTGGGCTGTCGGCTGTATATTTCCGCCAAATTTTGCGGCGCCGGACCGTTTTCCTCATAAAGCACATGCCGGAACAAACCTTGATAATAATTATATTTCTGATTATAAATATCCCGTCCGTCCAGCGTCAGCAAATTTTCATCCTCGATCGGCACGATAACGGGAGGCTGTCCGGGATTGTCTATTTGCCGCGGCCAATTTCTCTCGTCAAATATCTCGCCGTTTTGGCGCAGGGCTAGTTTATAATATTTGCCGTTTTTGTCTTGATATACCGCGGCGATCTCCAGCGAACCGTCGCCGTCAATATCCTCAAAATACGGCTCCACGAGCAACCGGGCATCGTCCGGCAAAGCATAGGGGAATTTCGCGCTGGCCAATTGTCCGTTGAGCTGCCAGAGATAAATATACCGCTCGTCAGCGGAGAGCGTCAGGTAAAACCGGCCGGTGTCATCGTAGGTCAGATAACCGGCCAGCGCGATCTGGCTGAATATTAAACAAAAACTTAAAAATTTTTTGACCATCAATAAGCCCAGCCCAGCGAAATTTTGTGCGAAACGCCCAGATCTTCCTGATCGGCATAAGCATAATCCAGGCTAAAACCATACAAACTAAAACCCAGCCCTAGATTTAAAATCTCCGCGGACAGGCCGGCGCGCAGAGCCAGAATTTCCGGCCAGAGCCAAAACTCCGCGCCATAATTCGTGTAAACATTTTGGCCGCTGTAGATTTTATCCAGGCTTAAAATCACCGGCCAAAAAGGCGTTTCATAAGCCAGGCCGGCCTGAAACTCTCGGCGTAAAACCTCGTTTGTTCCGGTGCTCCACGTCAAATCAGCCTCATTGAGATTGCGCCCGCTGACGCCCAAAGCCAAACCGGTCAAAATTTTGTATCGCAGTCCGGCATCCAGAGCGGCCGCGACGGCTTTGTCAGAGAAAAGCTCGTGCTGGTAATATTTTAAATTTAGGCCCCAGCTAAAATTTTCCGACGGACAATCAGCCAGACTAAAAATTATTACCATACGCCGGCTGGTCTCTTCGTCCAATACTTGCGGACGGCCGCCGACATTTTCAATGCGCCGCAGTCCGGTTATTTCCGCGGCGGCCAGAGACAGTCCCCAAACCGTCCGCGCGTTATCTAACCGTCTGGCCAGACCCAAACTATACCGCGTGTAATCCTCAAAAATCTTGCCTGTCGAAAATAATATTTCTTGACTGCGCACACTGCCCAGCGTCGCCGGATTTAGATACGCGCCGCCCAAACCGTTGTCTCTGGCCGCCGCGGACTGCCCCAGCGACTCCAGACGCGCTGGCAAAGCCAGCGCCGCGTAATCCAGCGCCTCGGCGCAACTCAAACTAACAATGCCTGCTAAAAGGAAAAAGATTGCGCCTAGAGGAATAAACAGTTTGTGAATTTTCAACTTTAGCTCTTTCAAGCAGAGAGCTCCTTTGCCCCCTGAAAAGACTTTCTAAAACCAAGTCTGCTTTACTAATGGTAACAAACAAACCTTGTTTTTGCAAAACCTAATGTTCCCCGCCGCAATCACAATGTTCATCATGACAGTGTCCCGCCGGAACGCTTGTTTTCTCCGCCGGCGACTTTTGTTTTTTGCGCACCTTGCTGTAAAACGGCAGGTCGACAATCCGCGCGCGCGCCAGTCTGCCGCGGATTTTGACCAAGACTTCCGGTTCTTTTTTGTTCAAATAAGCCAGGGCGATCGGCTCATTGAGCGTTGGCGAAAAAGCGCCGGAAGTTATCTCGCCGATCAAGTTTTCTTTCCCGTCGTAAACCGGATAACCCTGCCGCGGCACGCCGAATTTGTCGAGCATTTTCAAGCCGACAATGCTGTCCGACTGCGCGGAAGTCCACTCGTCGCGCAGTTCGTGACCGTAGAGCGGCAAACCGGCCTCGAGGCGCAGGGTGTCGCGCGCGCCCAGACCGCAGGGTGTCACGCCGTCCTGCAACAGGATATTCCAGACCGCCGCGCAGTTTTCCGCCGGAGCCAGCAACTCAAAACCGCGCTCGCCGGTGTAGCCAGTCTTGCTGGCCAGCACATCGCACCCGTCAAATTCCAGCGGCAGAAAAGTATAGTATTTCATCCGCTCCAAATCCTCGGCGGTGTGCCGCTGTACAACGCTCTCCGCTTCCGGCCCCTGCACCGCGATTACATGCAGTCCCATTAACTCGCATTCCACGCCCCGCTCCGCAAAAAAGCGCTGGTCTTTTTCAGTATTGGCCGCGTTGAAAACGCTCAAATAATTTTCATAATCTTTGTAAATCAAAATATCATCCACGATTCCATTTTGCGCGTTGCGGATACGGTTGTAGCGGATCTGCCCGACTTCCAGGTCGTCAATATATCTGGTCAGCGCCGCGCGCTGGATGGACAGCAGTTTTTCTGACGAGATAAACTTCACGACGCCCATGTGTCCGGCGTCAAACATACCGGCGCGCGCGCGCGCGGCTTTGTGCTCCTCAATAATGCCCGTGTATTGCAGCGGCATTTCCCAGCCGCCAAACTCGACCATTTTGGCGCCGAGTTTCAGATGTTCTGCGTAAAGTGGCGTGCGTTTTAGCAAGATTACAGTATCTCCTTCAAGGCGGCGCTAAATTTTTGGTTTTGCTCCGGCGTGCCGATCGTTACGCGGATGGCGTCCCTGATGCCGAAACTCCGCATTGGCCGCACGGTCACGCCCCGCTCCAGCAGTTTTTGAAAAGCCGCGGCGCAGTCCTGGCCGATGTAAACAAAAATAAAATTCGCTTCCGTCGGATAATATTTCAAGCCTAGTTTGTCAAATTCCGCGTATAAATATTTTTTGCCAGCCGCGTTATTTTCGCGCGAACGCCGCACAAAATCCCCGTCGTTCAGAGCCGCCGCCGCCGCCGTCTGCGCCAGCGTATTGACATTAAAAGGCTCGCGGGTTTTATTCAGATAGGCGATCACTTCAGGATTGGCGATCACGTAACCCACGCGCAAACCGGCCAAACCGTAGATTTTGGAAAAGGTGCGGGTGACCAGGAGATTTTTAAAAGTTTTCAACAAACGCAAAGAATCTGGATAATCCGCGGCGGCGGCGTATTCAGCATAAGCCTCGTCAATGACCACCATAGTATCGCCGGAAACTTCTTTTAAGAAACTTTCTAATTCCGTCGCCGAGAAATACGTGCCGGTCGGATTATTGGGATTGGCCAGGAAAATCACTCTGGTCTGCGGCGTGATTTTTTTTAAGATTTCGGCCAGCTGATATTTGCCGTCCTGCAACGGCGCATAATCCACCGCGCCGGCAAAAAGTTTGGCGGCAAAAGTGTATTCCGAAAAAGTAACCTCAGCCGTCAACACCCGCTCCGCCGGCCGGATAAAAGCCGCGGTGATAAAATGAAAAATCTCGTCCGAGCCATTGCCGGGCAGAAAATATTCCGGCGTCAGACCGTAATATTCCGCCAGCGCGTCCTTCAGCCGGACACAGCCGCCGTCGGGATACAGCTGCAGTTTGTCCAGATTGGCTTTGACCGCCGCCAAAGCCAGAGGAGACGCGCCCAGCGGGTTTTCATTGGAAGCGAGTTTAATCGCGCCCGCTTTTAACACTCCGGGCTGATACGGCGCGATGTTTTGAATATTTTCTTTGGTCTGCATTCTGCCTTCCTAAAATAAAAACCCCGACCGCAAAGCCGGGGTTTTCGCTAAAGACCTAAAATTTTTTTACTTTATGATCTTAGTCACAACACCCGAACCAACCGTTCTGCCGCCTTCGCGCACCGCGAAACGTAACTGCTCCTCGATGGCCACCGGCACGATCAGCTTCACGGTAATCGCCGTATTGTCGCCCGGCATCACCATTTTTTCTTTATTTTTGTCGATAGTGCCGTCGTCCAGTTTTTTCAGGTCATCCGCGGACATGCCGGTGCGCAAAATGATCTGGCCGGTAACGTCCGTAGTCCGAATATAAAACTGCGGCTGATAACCGTCAAAGAACGGGGTCGTGCGTCCGCCTTCCTCTTTTTTCAAGACGTAGACTTGCGCTTCAAAAGTGGTGTGCGGATTGACCGTGCCCGGCTTGGCCAGCACCTGTCCCCGCTCAAGGTCTTTTTTCTCCACGCCGCGCAGTAACAAACCGACATTGTCTCCGGCCTGGCCTTCGTCCAGAGTCTTGCGGAACATTTCCACACCGGTCACCACGGTTTTGGAACGCTCTTCTTTCATGCCGACAATTTCCACTTCGTCGTTGACATGCACAATGCCGCGATCGATACGGCCGGTGCCCACCGTGCCGCGGCCAGTAATTGTGAAAACATCCTCGACCGGCATCAGGAACGGCTTGTCAACATCGCGCTTCGGCAGCGGAACGTAGCTGTCCACCGCTTCCATCAACTTGGTGATGGCCTGCTCGCCGTATTCGCCAGCATCGCCTTCTAGAGCTTTCAGCGCGGAACCTCTGATAATCGGAATTTCCTTGCCCGGAAATTCATACTGGGTCAGCAGATCGCGAATTTCTTCCTCGACCAGTTCCAGCAACTCCGGGTCGGCAATGTCGCATTTGTTCAGGAAAACCACCAGACTGGGCACATTGACCTGACGCGCCAGCACGATGTGCTCGCGGGTCTGAGGCATCGGGCCATCCGTGGCGGCCACCACCAGAATAGCGCCGTCCATTTGCGCCGCGCCGGTGATCATGTTTTTCACATAGTCAGCGTGTCCCGGGCAGTCCACGTGCGCGTAGTGGCGGTTGGCGGTCTCATACTCCACATGCGACGTCGAGATCGTGATACCGCGGGCTTTTTCCTCGGGAGTATTGTCGATCTGGTCAAAAGTCTTGGCTTGAGACAAACCCTGCTTGGCCAGCACCGTGGTGATCGCGGCTGTCAAAGTCGTTTTGCCGTGGTCGACGTGGCCGATCGTGCCGATGTTGACGTGCGGTTTATTCCTGTTAAATTTTTCTCTTGCCATTGCTTCCTCCTAAAATTTTTCTTATTCTAAAATACCCCTGGATTAAACACAATACCTCTGGAGCCCACAACCGGAATTGAACCGGTGACCCCATCCTTACCATGGATGTGCTCTACCTGCTGAGCTATGTGGGCACACCCACAAAACGGGAGAGAATACTAGCACAAGCCTTTTCTAAAAGCAATAAGACGGCAACATATACTCAGAGTTTCCATGTCTCGCTTTCGCTCGACGACCGACAGCGGCCATCCGTGGCTTGGTTAGCCACGGAAACTTCTACGGCGGCTTGAGGCCGCTCGCAGTCGCAAGCCGCGGAGGAAGTCCTAGTGCGCAACCGGCGCACGGAGCGCACCCCACCACCGCTAACGTGGAGCCTCCCCTAAAATTAGGGAAGGCCTAATCCGCATGTAACAACATAAAGTGTTTCATTACAAAAATAAAAAATCTACTAACACAGATAATTTACTACATAGAACCAGTTGGCTCCCCTTACCAAGGAGAGCTGGCAAAAATCTGCTTAGTTAAAACTAGGCCGCTTTAATTTGCACTCTATCGGTCAACTCGTTTTCGGCCAGAGCGCTGTCATCTTGAATGTTGGACTCGGTTTGCAGACGCTCCATGAGCTGAACCAGTTTTTTCTTTTTGTCGCGCAACATTGGTGAATCTTTGACCGCCAGCGCCACATTAGTCAGTTTTAACTCGCGCTTGGACACTTCATACACCGACTCATTGGCGCGGTCGCGCAACAGCGTAAACTCGTACTCGGTCAATTCCATGCCTAGTTTTTTGGCGTTGCGCATCAGGCCGGTCATTTTCGTGTCGACCAGCTGATAGGCCGGACCGGCCAGCCGGTACAAAGTGGCGCGTTCCAGAAAAACTTCTTTGAGCATTTCCATAATTTTCAGGCCGGCGATCAAGCGCGATTCTTCCCGCACCTTGTCGTTGATGTCGTTGGAAAAAATCCCCAGCTTGATCATTTTGTTTTTGGTCTTGATAATTTTCAGCGAAGTGTCCAGCGAGGTACGCCAGTCGTTTTTCAAAGCCGCGCGGATATACAGGGCGCGCAGGCGGTTGACCAGATAATCCTCGGTTTCCTCCGACGGCATTTCCGGAGCGGCTTCGGCGTCGCGGCCGCTGTTTTGATTATTATTCTGCTGGAGATTGGTGTGAATATTTACCGCATCCGCCAGCGGCCGCTCAAAAACAAACAAGCCATTGTCTTCTTTGGACTTGTACCAGCTCTTCATATACTCGGTCGCATTGAAACCCACTTTTTTGCCTAGCTCCAGCAGCGCCTGCAAATCTTTGCGCGCTTCTTTGGGATCGGCAGAATCGCTGACCAGCCGCTCGGTCATTTTTTGGTCGAGCAGATCTTTGAGCGCCAGACGCACTTCACCGGTCGCTTCTTGCGCCGCGCGGTCTACCGAACCCTGCAGGTCAGTATTAAAGCCGCCAAAATCCACACCGCCTAGTTCGGCGCTTTCCTGTATCTCCGCCAGCAAATCGTTGAGGCCGCGCTCGGCCGTGCCCAGCTCGACCACCATATCCATCGAAACCATTTTTTTCATGAAAGCGTCTTTGATCTGGCCGACCACCGCGCCGCGCAATGACTGCTTGACCGAGAGTTTCAATTCCAGCAGCTGGGTGTTGTCAAAACCCTTGTCGGTTTTGAGTTTTTTCTCCAGCTTGTCCAGCTCTTGCGCGGCGGCGGCCGAGCGCGAAGAAATAATCTGGCCGTACAGCCGCGTGTAATGCTCCATCAATTCACGTGTTTCAGAATCCAGCTGATACTGGATTTTTTCCGCGTGTTCCCGATCGCCACGGCGCAGTTCTATTTCTTTGTTCAGCGACTTCACACTGTTGCGGCGTGTGATCGACACGCTGTCATCCTGCGGCTCATCGCTTTCGCGGATATAGTCCTGCACCCGGAAATGCTTATCTTTTGTTTTGGGCGCGTCGTCAAAAAGTTTGCCAAGCGACGAGCGGGAAAAAGACGCCACGGCGTTGGCCACGATATTGGTGCTGCGCTCCTGCGCGGTTTTGTCCAGCAGCTGTGTCAGGCTTTGCGGTTTGGCCGCCTCGGCACGCTGCACTTCTTTTTGATAATATTGCAAATCGCGCGTGCGCTGCTCCGCGCGGACTTCCTGCGCTTGCCGACTGGCGCTGACTTGCTGCTGTATATCCTGTATCGCCATAATTACACCTGATTCTTCGTTTTATTTTTACGCGGCGCCAAAGTCGCATTCATTCTTTTGTCTTCCAGCGCCTGCTGCCGCTCGCGCAATCTCTGCAAATTCAATTCATTGGCGTTGATCCTCATCTCCGTTCTTTTGATGTAGGACTTCACTTTTTCCAATTTGATCTGCAGCTCGTGCAAATCGATTTCACCGGCTTCTTCCGGCGGTGGCGGTGGTTTCAACTCCGGCTTTTGCTGCTCCTCGGTGTCCGGCTGCTTTGGCGCTGTTTCTTCGCCGCCATCAATTTTTACCTCGACCATTTATTTTACTCCTCGGTCATCACGTAATAATTTAATTCATACTCGATATTTTGTTCTTCTTCTTTGAACTTGGCGCAAATTTCTTTGGCCACTCTAATGCGGATCTCCAAAATTTTTTCTTTCGTATAATAATCCTCAATATTCAGCCGCTTGGCCTGCGTGATAATCTGTTTCTGGATTTCGTCCAGCACGCTACGCTCAGCTTTCAAGCGCGCGCCCGATGAACCGCCGATGATTTCCAGCAGCTCGCTGTTGTAAAGATTTTCTTCCATCAGCGCGACATTCTCGGCAATCGTATCGTCGAGGGCTTTTTGCCGCAGCTTGCGCAGCTCATCCGGCGGCACGCCCAGCTGTGCCAAAATATAAGCGAAAGCGGCCATTTTCAAGCCGGCCAGGCGCGACAGCATCAGATTGTGCGAAGTGGTCTGCGCCACCGCTTTCATATAACTTTCCATGATGTTTTCGATACGGTCACGCAGCGTGAGTTTCTCGCCCACGATCATTTTGATCGCCATTGGCACTTTTGAAAAACCCTCATGCGTGCGCACCGTCGTAAAAAACGACTTGGCGGAAAGCCGCGACACATCCAGATAATAATCATCCTGGCCGGCCTGATCTTTGCTTTTGACCCAGAGGCCTTTTTCCTCACGCTCGGCCTGCAGCTTCTCCTGAATTTCGCGGAAATGCTCGGTGTTTTTGACACCCTGCATCTGCTCTTCCAGCGGGCGATTCAGCATATTGACTGTAGAGATAGCCATTTTCCTCTACCGCCTCTCTATTTAAAAACCGACGGACGTCCCCAGACATTCCTTCTGCGCGCCCGATTGACTCTGACGCGCCGGCCTTTGCTGGTGCGCGCGGAGTACCGGGTAAGTACTTTTTTCTGCACCTGCTTGGTGGCGTTGGTGGCACTGGCGGCGACTTTTGTCTGGCTGACCGCCGCGCTGCTCCTGCGCACACGCAAAATCGGCTTTTTTGCCATGGGCGTATTATTCGATTTGGCCGCGACGATCTTGACCGGTTTAGCCGCCGTGGTGATTTTTGGCGCTTCTTTAGTAGGTGTTTTAGTAGGTGTTTTAGTAGGTGTTTGTGTTTGTGTCGTCTTCTGCTGCTTGACACCGGTGTTCACTTTGGCCTGCTCGCGGTTTTTCGCGGCAATTTTTTCTTCCAGCTCTTTACGCTCGGCCTGCGCTTCTTTAGCTTTTTTCTCGCGCTCAAACTCAAATTTCTCTTCTTCCTCAATTTTCTCATCGTATTCTTCTTTGGCCTGCTCATAAGCTTTTTGCCGGAAACGGTAAGAAATGCGGCTGGCTAGATTGCTGTTAACTATCCTATCTATTTCTTTCTGCAGAACATCCTGCACCTGCTGGCCCCAACCTGTCTCGCGCACCG
>JAITIE010000071.1 GCA_031279615.1 Candidatus Margulisiibacteriota bacterium
GAGGGCTTCGAGGCGCGCGGTTTCACCCCCGCGTCCATCAACACCAATTACCGCAACTGGACCGGCATCGGCGATCTGGATTCCGAGTACGAGGCCACTATCGACCCGCGCGGCCTGACCACGCCGTATTTTAACAGCTGGTCGCTGGACACCTGGCTGCAGCTCGGCAAAGAAGTTTATTCGCCGGCTCTGGAAAAAGTCTGCGCGCAAAAACTGTTGCACAATCTGCCGATCGTGGAGACAATCACCACTTACGAGAAAAAAATCCGGCTGACCAGCACGGTGTTTGCCAAAGACTTTGCCGGTTTGAGCACCGTCGCCCTGCAAAAAACAGAAGTAAAAAATATCAGCAAAAAAACGCAGACTTTTTGTTTCGGCTGGGCTTTCCGCCCCTACAATAACGACGGCATCTCGCTGATCAACAAACTGGAATTCAAAGACAACGGCGACGTGCACATCAACGACCGGCTGGCCGCGGTCATTTTGCAGATACCTAGCGGCATCACGACGAGCACTCTGTCGCGCGGCGATGTGAAATTGTTTTTTGACGAAGCCAAAAGCAACGGCAAGCTCGCGGATTTTCGCAAATCCCGCGTCGGCATGGCGACCGGCCTCTGTGTTTATAACGTTACTTTGAAGCCCGGCCAGTCCGCCGCTTTTGAGATCCGCATGCCCGTCGACCGCAAGATCGTTAAGAAACTGCGTGACAAAAAATTTGCCGCGCAGTACAGCGCGCAGGCGCGCCTCGGCAGTTACGCCGCGCTGCTCAAGGAGCATCTCGCCAGCTGGCAGAAAAAGATGCAGACCGGTCTGGAAATCTCCGTGCCGGACAAAAAAATCCAGGATTGTTTTGACGCCAACAAAGCGTTTATGCTGATGTTTTATGACAACACCTATATCACGCCCGGCCCGTCGACGTATCATGAGTTTTGGTTCCGCGACGCGACATATCTGCTCAACGGATTGGATAAACTGGGTTTTCATCAGGAAACCCGCAATGTGCTGAACACTTTTCCGAAACGCATTCTGGCCAGCGGGCTTTTTCACTCCCAGCAGGGCGAGTGGGACTCCAACGGCCAGGCCATCTGGACACTGATGGAGCATTACCGTCTGACTAAAGACAAAGAATTTTTAAAAACCAATTATCCCATCATCAAGCGCGGCGCTAAATGGATCATCGGCAAGGCGCAAAGCAATCTCAATCTCAATCCGGGTTACCGCGGCATCATGCCGCCTGGACTTTCGGCGGAGCATTTTGGCCTGAATGATTATTATTACTGGGACGATTTTTGGTCGCTGGCCGGTCTGCAGTCCGCGGCGCAGGCCTGCGCGGAGCTGGGTAAAAAAGGCAATACGTTCAGCAGAGGCTACGCCAAACTGGCGCAGGCGGTGGACACCTCGCTGTGCTATGCCGCGGCGCATCTCGGCCAGCCGCTCATGCCGATCTCGCCCAGCCGCCGTATGGACTCTGCCGCGGTTGGCTGCTTGTCCGCCTACTACCCCTGCCGCCTTTACGCCGCCGATGACCAGCGGCTGGTCAACACTGTGGATTATCTCCAGAACAAATGTTTCATCCGCGGCGGATTTTTTCACGATGTCAATCACTCCGGCTACGGCACGTATCTGACCATGCATATCGCGCAATGCTATATCGGCCAGCGTTCGGCGCGCGCGCTGGATATTCTCAATTGGCTGCTCAAAGTCGCCAGTCCGACCTGGTGCTGGCCGGAAGCGATACACCCGCGCACGCTGGGCGGCACGATTGGCGACGGGCATCACGGCTGGGCGGCGGCGGATATTTGCCTGCTGATCCGCAATATGCTGTACCTGGAAGAGAACAACAATCTGCTCATCACGCCCGTCGTGCCGGCGCGCTGGTACAAAGGTGAAAAAATCACCGTCAGCAAAGCGGCAACTTATTTCGGCCAGTTAAATTACACTATCGAGACCAGCAAGACCGGCGCGGCGCTCAAGCTGGCCCCTCGCTACAAGCAGCCGCCGCGGCAGATCGAATGGATCGTGCCGGTCAAATATAAAAAAGTTCTTGTCGATGGAAAAATTTACAACGGCGCCAGAATTATCGTGCCGGCGCGCGCGAAAAAAGTGCAGTTGTTTTATTGAACTCGGCTATGTCTCTCTCCCAGAAAATTTCTGTAATCATACCTGTTTATAATTCCGGACAATATCTGGCCAAATGCCTGATGACAGTCCTGCATCAAACTTACCAGAATTTAGAAATCATCGTTGTTGATGACGGCTCGACAGATAATTCAGCGGAAATTTACACGCTCCTGGCCGCTAAATATCCGCAAATTAAAATTATCCGGCAAAAGAATTTTGGCGTGGCGACGGCCAGAAACACCGGATTGCGCGCGGCGCAAGGAAGCCACGTGCACTTTTTGGACAGCGACGATTTAATCGAATTAACTTATTATGAAAAAATGCTGACTGCCGCTTTAAAAGCAAACGCGGAGCTGGCTTGCAGCGGCTTCTTTTTTGAAAAAACAGGTTTATCCTGCGGTCGAGAAAAAGAGCTAAGTGGGAAAATTTTGGCAACTACCGCGGACAAAATGGATTTATTTAACAACAAGCGTGGCGGCGTTTGCTGGCGGTATCTTTACTCTTTTGACTTACTAAAAAAACACGATTTATTTTTCGCCGAAGACATGCCCCGCGCGGAAGACACGCCATTTACTATTCAAGCTGTTTACTTTGCCAACAAAATTATTCTTGTGCCGGAAGCGACTTATTTTTACAAACATAATCCACTTTCCCTTTCGCACATTAGCAGAACTCCCGAAGAAGAAACTCTTATCAAAAATAAAGAATATTTACGTATTTTGAAATTTACGTCAGAACACAATATTCAAAATTTAATAACCATTTAACAATAAATGCTTACTAATTAACATTGACCAATCTAACTGGCCGCCCGGCATCAGCGCTGCCCCAGCCGGCACGGATATGAATAGCATAGTTGTTATTCATTTCCAGTTTAGTCACCTTTAAAGAACCGATCGTGCCGTCCAGCTCATAATTGAGCAGCGGATTGGGATACAGCTCGTCGCAGTCAATCATGCTCAAAGCAGTGTTGCCGCTACGGTACTTAAATTGCAGTGTGGTGTTTACCGGTATCAGGTAACGGCGCAGACGCGCATTGTTATCGAAAGCTCCGCTGCGGCTGTTATCCGTCCAGCTCCTGGCCTGTGTTGTAAAAACTTTATTGTCCTCATCGGTAACCGTCAGGCGGCCAAAAGCGTGCGCTTTGCGCTCCGGCGTGTCATCATACAAAGTTTCGGCGATAATCAGCGTGTAATAATCCTGTTCGGCCAACGTCAGGCCATACCGTTCACTTAAATCCTCAAGAAAAGCGAGCGTAAATTCAATGTTTTCACTGGTTTCTTGCGCCAGATAAGCTTCGGTCACCGGGACGCTCTCGGTTACGGTTACGGCTCTGGTAACTATATTCTCTGCCGCAACAGCCAGTTCCGTTTCTGCCAAAGATTCACCCTCGACATCTTCCGCCTCGGCATATTCGGTGTCTTCCTCGTCTTCGTCAACTTCTACATATTCATACTCATCTTCTTCAGCAAATTCATCCGCTTCGGCCAGTTCCTCCTCCTCGTCAACATTCCAGCCACTGTCGTCTTCATAATCCTCGTCATATTCCTCATCGTCCGCGGCGAGAGCGACAGCCAGATTTTCCTCTTCA
>JAITIE010000127.1 GCA_031279615.1 Candidatus Margulisiibacteriota bacterium
TTTTTTGCTTTGTCTATATCGACAAAAATCTTTTCATCCGGCCGCAGTTTGCCGGCAATGATTTCGCGGGAAATAATATTTTCCACATTTTTCTGAACGGCGCGTTTGAGCGGACGCGCGCCGTAATTGGGGTCATAGCCGATCTCGATCAGATAATCCTTAAGCGCCTCGCTGAACTCCGCCGTGAGTTTTTGCTGCTGCAATTGTTTATTGAGCCGCGCGAGCAGCAACTCCACGATTTGCCGGATTTCTTTTTTGGTCAATTGCCGGAATAAGATAATATCGTCAATGCGGTTTAAAAATTCTGGCCGGAAAACATTTTTGAGCGCGGTCTGGAGTTTTTCTTTCATTTTTTCGTAAGAGATGGCTTCTTTGTCTTTGTCCGCCACAAAACCAAACGCCGCTTTGCCCTGCTCCTCGGTGCCAGCGTTAGTGGTCATAATGACCACCGCGTTTTTGAAATTGGCCGTGCGTCCCTGCGCATCCGTCAGCTGGCCGTCGTCCATCACCTGCAGGAGAATATTAAAAACTTCGGGATGCGCTTTTTCGATCTCATCCAGCAGAATGACCGAGTAAGGATTGCGGCGCACCTGCTCGGTAAGCTGACCGCCTTCCTCGTAGCCGACATAGCCGGGCGCCGCGCCGATCAACCGCGAAACATTAAATTTTTCCATGTACTCGGACATGTCGATGCGGATCATCTTGTCCTGCGAGCCAAATAAAAATTCGGCCAGCGTGCGCGCCAGCTCAGTTTTGCCGACACCGGTCGGTCCCGCGAATAAAAACACGCCGGACGGCTTATTGGGATCGGACACTCCGGCTCTGGCGCGGCGGATGGCTTCAGAGACCGCGGCAATAGCGTCGTCCTGCCCAATGACGCGCTTGTGCAGCTCCGTTTCCATTTGCAGAAGTTTTTCTGATTCTTTCTGCTCGATGCGCGTGGCCGGTATGCCGGTCCAATCGGCGATAATGCCGGCAATGTCCGCTTCGGTCACCGCGACGATAGTTGAGCCGTGCGACGCTTTCCACTCGGCGGTTTTTTCCGCCAGAGTTTTTTCCACATCCGCGCGGCAGTTGTTAATCCGCTCCAGTTTAGCCTTGTCCGCGATTTGCGTGATCGACGCCTGTTCTTTTTTGAGAAGCTCCAATTCTTTTTTAAGTTTTTGGATTTCCGGCGGCAGTAAAATAGAAGCCAGGCGCACCTTAGCCGCCGCTTCATCCATGACATCGATTGCCTTGTCCGGCAAAAACCGCTCGGTGATGTAGCGTCTGGACATATTGACCGCGGCCAGTATCGCGGCGTCCGTGATTTGCGCGCGGTGATGCGCCTCGTAACGGTCGCGCAGGCCTTTGAGTATCTCGATCGTGTCCTCCACGCTCGGCTGGTCGACATGGATCGGCTGAAAACGCCGCTCCAGCGCGGAATCTTTTTCTATATACTTGCGGTATTCGTCCAGCGTCGTGGCGCCGATGCACTGCATCTCGCCGCGGGACAGCGCCGGTTTCAAAATATTGGCCGCATCCATCGCGCCTTCGGCGGAACCCGCGCCGACCAGATTGTGAATCTCGTCAATGAAAACCACCACGCGGTCATTCGCGCCGCGGATCTCTTCCATGACGGCCTTGATCCGCTCCTCAAATTCACCGCGGTGCTTCGTGCCGGCGATCATGCCCGCCAAATCCAGCTCAATAAGCCGTTTTTGCTGCAAAGTTTCCGGCACCTCGCCGCTGACAATTCTCTGCGCCAGACCCTCCACAATAGCAGTCTTGCCCACGCCTGGATCGCCGATCAGCACCGGATTGTTTTTGGTGCGGCGGGAAAGAATACGAATCATGCGGTCAATTTCTTTTTCGCGGCCAATGACCGGATCGAGCCGCGCCTGATAAGCCAGCGCGGTCAGGTCACGGCCAAAAGTCGTCAAAGCCGTACGTTCCTCCGCAGGCGCGTTTTGAAAATACGATTCGTCAATATTTTTGGACTTGCGGGTTTTGCGGTCACCAAAACGGTCATTGACAGCCTTGACCGCGGCTTCCAGAGTGATTTTGTTTTTGTGCAAAACCTGCGCGGCCAGACCTTCGCTCTCGCGCAACAGACCCAGCAGAATATGCTCCGGCCCGACATATTTGTAGCCAAGCTGCGCGGCCGTCTGATAAGCCAGCTCCAGCGCTTTTTTGGCGCGCGGCGTGAGCAGGATAGGCCGGTTAGCCGGAATCTTATTATTGCTCTGGCCGACCAAAATCTCCACATCGGAAAACGCTTTGACCAAATCCAGCCCCAAATCTTTGAGTATTTGCGTGGTGCTGCTCTCGGATTTGATCAGCCCCAGGAGTAAATGCTCGGTGTCAATAGCTTTGTGCCCCAGACGGCGCACTTCCTCGGCGGCCAGGTACAGCACGCGGTTGGCCGTATTGGAAAAATAATCAAAAATCCGGTCCGGCCTCCGCTGGCCGAAAATCTGATTCAAAAAACTGCGCAGTTCCGGCGGCAGATCCAGTTCGTCAAAAGCGTTAAAATTATCCAGCTCGCTCATTTTTTACAAACCTCGCTATTCTGGCCAGCGCCTCTTTGAGCAGGGAAATTTCCGCCGCATAGCAGCAACGCACAAAACCCTCGCCGCCCGCGCCAAAAACATTGCCGGGCACGACCGCGACTTTTTCCCGCTGTATCAACTTTAGCGCGAAATCCTCAGAAGTCAAACCAGTCGGGCGAATATCCACGAAAAGATAAAGCGCTCCGGACGGCTCAGCGGACGGCAGGCCGATTTTTTGCAAAGCATCGAGCATGAAATTACGCCGCTGCAGATACGAACGGCGCATTTTTTCCACCTCGTCCTGGCAGGACTGCAGGGCCTCAAGCGCGCCATACTGGGACATAATCGGCGCGCAAATCGCATAGTACTGATGCAGCTTGATAACCTGCTGCATTAATTCCGCTGGACAGCAAACATAGCCGATGCGCCAGCCGGTCATCGCAAAGGCTTTGGAAAAACCGTTGAGAATAATCGCGCGCTCTTTCATACCGGACAGCGCGCCGATAGAACAATGCTGTCCGCTGTAAATCAGTTCAGAGTAAACCTCGTCGGAAATGACCCAAATGTCGCGCTTCCTGGCCAGCGCGGTGATTTTTTGCAATTCGCTTTTAGGGATGACCGCGCCGGTCGGATTACTGGGCGAGCAAATGAACAGCACTTTGGTGCGGGGCGTGAGGAGCTTGGCAATCTCTTTCGCGCTCGGAATAAAATTTGTCCGGGCGGTATTCAGACTGACCGCGCGTCCGCCGGCCAGCTCGATCAGCGGCTGATATGACACGTAGCAGGGTTCGGCCACGATAACCTCGTCACCGGAATTGAGGATAGCGCGTAAAACCAAATCAACCGCCTCGCTCACACCGAAAGTTATCAGGATTTCATTTTCGGGAGCGTAGCGCAAATTATATTTTGTCAGATATTTGGCGATTTCCTGGCGCAGTTCGAGCAGTCCCCAATTTGAGGTGTAGGAAGTGCGGCCTTTTTCCAGCGCATAAAACGCCTTTTCGCGGATATTCCACGGAGTGACAAAATCCGGCTCGCCCACGCCCAGCGAAATAATATCTTTCCGGCCAATAATAAGGTCAAAAAAACGACGAATACCCGACGGCGGCATCCGGCTGACAACCTGCGAATATTTATCCGAACGTTTCATGCGACTGCTTTACGGCGCGACTTCCAGACGGGAAGATTTTTCTTTGCCGGAAAGCACCGCGCCATTTTCTTTGTATTTTTTCAAAACAAAATGCGTTTTGGTGCTGCGCACACCGGCCAAAGGCGCCAGCTTTTCCGAAACGAAAAACGCGACTTCTTTCAGGGTCTTGCCTTCGACGATGACCTGCAAATCGTAGCCGCCGGAGATCAGGTACACCGACTCCACCTGCGGAAATTTGTAAATCCGCTCGGCCAGCGCGTCAAAACCGGTCTCGCGTTCGGGAGTCACGCTCAATTCAATGACCGCGCGCACCATTTCTTTTTTGGACGGCACTTTTTCGGGATTGATGACCGCGCCGTACTTGACGATCACGCCGTCGTCTTCCAGCTGTTTGATTTTTTTGCGGATAAC
>JAITIE010000136.1 GCA_031279615.1 Candidatus Margulisiibacteriota bacterium
CCGAAAATTTTGCGCGCGCATCACCACCTTTTAAGTTACTAAGGCTTGCCCTGAAACACTAACTAACGGGAATGAGATTAGCACTTTCGACCGGTCAAGTCAACCTATTTTTAACCGAAAATACTTGAAATCTTAACCAAAGGTCTGCTCGACGCGACCGGCTCCAGGCGGTCTTTTTCAAATTTTCTTGTTTGCGTAATTATTAATGAATATACTTACGCAACCGGCTGGATGTGTTCTAAATCTACAAGGCTCCAGCGGCGATGCCTTGCTCTACGTACTCACGCAGGCGGGTTTGCCAGCCGCGGCCTAAAGCGCGCAAATGCAGCAAATCACGGCGCTCAAAGGCTATATTGATGACATCTTTGGGAAATTCCTTTTTGGGTCTGCCGCGTTGGGCAAGATATTTCTGCACGGCAGGGAGACCTTTGCCCACTAATTTTACCCGGCCTGTTTTCAAGTCGTCGTCTGTAAAGGTTTCCACAGCAGATATAGACGCACTGTCAACCTTTTTCCAGTTCGTTAAAGATTTCATTTTCTTTATTTGTTTTAATGTATGGCTAACCATGTTTTTTCCTCCATTCTTGTTCGTGAACTTTGCGGAATGAAATTATCCTGACCGTGCCATTCCTAAACGCATAACAAACACAAAAATGCCTTTTGTTAAAAGTGCCAAAAGCTAACAACCGCTCCTCTCCATAATTTTTTCTATTATCAATAATAAGTTACAACATCACGCGCAAAAATTACATTTATTGCCTCCACAAAATCAAGTCCGCGTTCCACAAGAGTAGCGCGCCTTTTCTTTTCGTCCCAGTTGATTTTTTCCGCTTCATCCACAGAATTATTATACCCATAAAAATAGGACAGTCAACAACTGGTTTGTGAAATTCATGAGCGTTCCTTTCAATGGCTATGCGGTATAATTACTTTTATGTTACACTTCCGCCATGATTGAAACGCAGGGACTGGTCAAGGCTTATCACAAGAAAAAGGTCGTCAACGAGGTCAATATTCACGTCAATAAAGGCGAGGTCGTCGGCCTGCTCGGCCCCAACGGCGCCGGCAAAACCACGACTTTCTATATGATCGTCGGCCTCATCAAAGCTGACGCTGGCACGGTCAATCTCAACGGCAGCGACATTACGCGCGTGCCCATGCACGAGCGCGCCAAAATGGGCATCGGCTATTTGCCGCAGGAGCCGTCGATTTTTCGCAAGCTGACCGTCGAGGAAAATCTGCTGATTCTCTGGGAAAATATGCCCAACGTGCCGCCGGCTGAATACCAGCAGCGTTTGGATAAATTGTTCGAGGAGATGAAAATCACGCATATCCGCAAACAGCGCGGCTATGAGCTGTCCGGAGGCGAGCGGCGGCGGGTGGAGATTTGCCGCGCGCTGGCCTGTTATCCGGATTTTATTTTGCTGGACGAGCCTTTTGCCGGTATCGACCCTATCGCCGTCAATGATATTCAGGAAATCATTGCCTATCTGGCCAAGACCAAAGGCTTAGGGATACTCATCACCGACCACAATGTGCGCGAAACTCTGGGCATCACCGACCGCGCTTACATTATTCATCAGGGCAAAGTCTTGCTGGAAGGCGACGCGGCTGCGATTGCCGCCGACCCGACCGCGCGCAAATTTTATCTGGGCGAAAATTTTAATCTGTAGCGAGACGCTTGTGGGCAAGTTTAGAATAAAATTAATTTATCTTTACACCTTTAGAGAAATTCTCCTGCCTTTTCTTTTTGGCGTGGTGGCGTTCTCCGTGATTATTTCCGGCGGATCGATTATTCCGGGGCTGATTTCCGAAGCGCAGCTGTACAATCTCGGCTTCGATCAGGTACTGGCGCTGTTTTTACTGCGCCTGCCGCGCGTGATCTCGCTGACTTTTCCCATGGCTACTTTGCTGTCCGCACTGCTGTGTTTCAGCCGTTTGTCCAGCGACAGTGAATTGACGGCTTTCCGCGCCGGCGGATTGTCGCTGTACCGGCTGATCGCCGCGCCGCTGGTCTTTGGCTTGCTGGTCAGTCTGCTCACGGTTTTTTTTAATGAAACCGTCGTGCCGCAGGCAAGTTTTATTGAGGAGAATACGATTATTCAGCTCAAAGATGTGTCCCGGGGCGCGCCGCAAATCCAGACCAATGTCAATATTCCGATGTACGAAAATCACCGCCTCGTCAGAATAATCCACGCCCGCGAAATGGAAGGCAGTGTTATGCGGCAGGTCAATGTGATCGAGTACGACCCCAATGATAATGTCGCCCGCAGCACGCGCGCTGAAGAAGCCGAATTTGACCCGCTGACCGGCTGGACTTTTCGCCGCGGGACCATGCATCAATTTGCCGGTGACAACCGCGCCGCGCTGCTGGTGGATTTTATTACGCAAAACATCAATATCAACGTGCGTCCGCGCGATATTTCCGGCCGCAACAAGGACCCCGAACAAATGAATATCGGCGAGCTGTCCGCCTATATCCGCCAGCAGAGCAGTTTCGGCGCCAATGTGGCCAAATTGCGCGTGCAGTGGCATCAAAAATTGGCTATTCCTTTTGCCTGTATGATTTTTGTTTTGCTCGGCTCGCAGATGGGCATTCGCCCGCAGCGTTCCGGCGCGGGAGTGGGCTTGGGCATCAGCGTGCTGGTCATCTTTGTTTATTACGTCATGCTGTCGATTTTCATGTGGCTCGGCCAAAGCGGTTTTTCGCCGCTCCTCGCGGCCTGGCTGCCCAATATTCTCATCGGCGGCTACGGGTTTTACGGCCTGTACAAAAAAGCTGGCATTTAAATTTTAGTAATTAGCACGGCAAATATTTTGTCCGAAGCGGACGTAACCTTCAGTGCTATGCCGTGTCCGCGCGGGTAAAGATATTTGCCGCGCTGGTTTAAACCAGCGACATGCGGTGACAAAGATATTCGCGCTATGACAAAGCGCATGACAAAAAAGAAAAATAATGCTAAAATTTTACCCCTTTTGGAGAACAGGAGCGCTTATGGCAGTTAAAAATAAAACGGAAGTCATCACAAAATTTAAAATCGGCGACAAAGACACCGGTTCAACGCCGGTGCAGGTCGCTTTGCTGACCACATCTATCAACAATCTGGTCGAGCATCTCAAGACCAACAAAAATGACTTTCATTCCCGCCGCGGACTGCTCTTAATGGTCGGCAAACGCCGCCGCCTGTTGCGTTATTTCAA
>JAITIE010000005.1 GCA_031279615.1 Candidatus Margulisiibacteriota bacterium
ACTGCGTTAAAAACCGCCGCGCCGGTTTCGACTACCTCAAATTTGGCCTTGAGGCCGGAGAGAAATCTTTTTTGCGCGGCCTCAACGCTCATGCCCAGATTGGATTTTCGCGCGCCGACCATGCCGATGTCCGTGATATAACCAGCACCGTTTTCCAGTATTTGCTCATCCGCAGTCTGCACATGCGTGTGTGTGCCGAGCACAGCTGACACTCGCCCGTCGAGATAAAAACCCAGCGCTTTTTTTTCCGACGTGGCTTCGGCGTGCATGTCCACGATCACCGCGTCGGCTTTTACCCGGCGCAACAAATTATCCAGCGCCTGAAACGGACAGTCCAGCGGTGTTTCAATAAATGTGCGCCCCAGAACATTGGTCACCAAGACCTGCATGCCCTCGATATCCAGCAGGACATGCCCCGCGCCATACTCACAGCGCGGATAATTGAGCGGACGCGCCAGCAGGGGCATTTCGCCAATGTCTTTGAAAATTTCTTTTTTATCAAAAATATGATTGCCGCCGGTCAGCGCCTGAATGCCCAATTTTTCGGTCAGCTCTTTATAAACCGGCAGAGTCAGGCCAAAACCGCCCGCCGAGTTTTCAGCATTGGCGATGACGAGATTAGGCGCGTATTTTGCCCGCAATTCCGGCAGGACATTGGCCGCGGCTTTGCGCCCCGCGGAGCCGATAATGTCGCCGAGAAAAAAGACTTTGAGCATGGTCTATTTTGCAATATCCTGGACGCGGGTCTCGCGGATGACCGAAACTTTGATCTGTCCCGGATACTCCAGCTCGGCCTCGATCTTGCGGGCAATGTCGCGCGCGGTTTTAAGCGCGGCAGCATCATCGACCACATCGGGCTTGACCATAACGCGGATCTCGCGGCCAGCCTGTATGGCAAAACTTTTTTCCACGCCGTTAAAAGCGTTGGCGATTTGCTCCAGTTTTTCCATGCGCTTAATGTAGGACTCGACCGCCTCGCGGCGCGCGCCCGGTCTGGCCGCGGAGATAGCGTCGGACACCATGACAATAATCGCCTCAACGGTATTGGGCTGTATCTCCTCATGATGCGCCAGCACCGCGTGGATCACCTCGTCAGACTCGCCGAGCTTTTTCAAAACCGCGCCGCCGAGCTTGGCATGCGTGCCTTCATTCTCAAAATCAATGGCCTTGCCGATATCGTGCAACAGGCCGGCGCGCAGGGCCAGCCGGTGATTGACGCCCAGCTCTTGCGCGATGAGGCCGGCGATCCGCGCGACCTCAATCGAATGCTGCAAGCAATTTTGGCCGTAGCTCGTGCGGTAAGCCAAGCGGCCAATCAAGTCGTAGGCCTTGGGCGAAAGATTCTGCACGTCAAGCTCCAGCGCGGTTTTTTCGCCGATCTCCTGCACTTTTTTGCCCAAATCCTTGCGCATTTTTTCGACAGTCTCCTCGATGCGCGCCGGATGAATACGGCCGTCGGACACCAGTCTCTCCAGAGTCAGCCGCGCAATCTCACGGCGAATCGGATCAAAACCGGAAAGCACCACCACTTCCGGCGTGTCATCGACCACCACGTCAATGCCGGTCAGTTGTTCAAACGTGCGGATATTGCGCCCCTCGCGGCCAATGATGCGGCCTTTCATATCATCGCTGGGCAGCTCGACTATCGAAGTGGTGTTCTCCACAATATTGTCAATGGCACAACGCTTGATGGCCAGCGCGACAATGTCCCGCGCTTTTTTCTCGCTCGTGCGTTTGGTCTCCTCTTCATAATCGCTGATCATTTTCGCGGACTGGCTTTTTAATTCCTGTTCGAGGCTGTCCATCAATTGTTTTTTGGCCTCTTCCTTGGACAGCGAGGCGATTTTCTCCAGCCGATCCGCATTTTCACGGTAGAGGGCTTCCAGCTTTTGCTGTTTAGTTTCCAGACTGGTCTTAAGCTCGGCAACCTCTTTGTCTTTATTCAGCAGTGTCAATTCTTTCTCGTCGATGCGGACTTCTTTTTGTGTCAAACGCTGTTCGATCTGATTTAATTCGTGCCGGCGTTCCCTGATTTCGCGCTCAAAATCGTTGCGCAATTTGAGCAGCTCGTCTTTATTTTTGATCTCCGCGCTTTTGACAATATTTTCCGCCTGCAATTTCGCCTCGGTCAGCATTTTTTTGACCTCGAGATCGGCGTTTTTTAATTCCGAATCCGAAAGATATTTGGTGTACAACAAAACTATCACACCGCCTAAAACCAATCCGCCTAAACTCAATAATACATACGCTATCATGCCCTCTACCTCCTGATTTTTATTCGCGGAAAATATTTAACTGCGTTCCGCGTATACATAACGCTTCGCTTCGGTAAAATATTTTCCGCAATCGAAATTACTTAACTACTTCTTCAGCCAATTCCGTTTCCTTTTTTGCGGCTTTTTCGTCTTTCGGCGTGTCATCGAATGTGTCCGGCTTGATCGCCGCGCGGACTTTGTCCTCCAGCTCTTGGAAAGCGGCCGGATTTTCACGCAAAAACTTGCGCGCGTTGTCGCGCCCCTGCCAGCGCAGGTCGCCGTAAATAATCCAGGAGCCGGATTTTTCCAGCACACCCAGCTTCACGCCCAGATCCAGAATATCGCCTTCGCGCGAAATGCCGCTGCCAAACAAAATATCAAACTCCGCAGTTTTGAAAGGCGGCGCGACTTTATTTTTGACGACTTTGACTTTCACGCGATTGCCCAAGAAATTTTCGCCGTCCTTGAGTATCTCCGAACGCCGCACATCCAGCCGCACCGAAGAATAAAATTTCAGCGCGCGTCCGCCCGGCGTCGTCTCCGGATTGCCAAACATCACGCCGATTTTCTCGCGCAGTTGATTGACGAAAACCACCACGCAGCTGGATTTATTGACGATCGCTGTTAATTTGCGCAGAGCCTGCGACATGAGGCGCGCCTGCAGTCCCATGAACTGATCGCCCATTTCGCCCTCGATTTCATTTTTTGGCACCAGCGCGGCCACTGAGTCCACCACAATAATATCCACCGCTCCGCTGCGCACCAGAGTCTCGCAAATATCCAGCGCCTGCTCGCCGTAGTCCGGCTGAGAAATCAAGAGATTGTCCACATCCACGCCCAAATTTCCGGCGTACACGGGGTCCATGGCGTTTTCCGCGTCAATATAAGCGGCCACGCCGCCGCGTTTTTGCGCTTCGGCGACAATGTGCAGACAGACCGTCGTCTTGCCAGAGCTTTCCGGTCCGAAAACCTCAATGATGCGTCCCTTGGGCACACCGCCGATACCCAAAGCGTAATCCAGCGATATGGAGCCGGTCGGTATCGCGTCGAGCAGCATCCTGGTCGCCTCGCCCATTTTCATAATCGCGCCTTTGCCGTGATTTTTTTCAATCTGCCCCAGCGCAATTTTGAGGGCTTTCAATTTATCGCCGTTCACCTCCGGCTTCGTTTCTTTTGTTTCCTTTGCTTCTTTTTTGTCTTTCATAAATCCTCCAAATTATTTTTTTGTCTTTAGCAGAACAAAATCAATTTTCTTTATCTTTCAAATACAGCCAAAGCATGCCCAGCGCGGCTTGCGCGGCTTTTTTTTGAATCTCCGCGCGTCCGCCGTCAAAAGCAAATTCCTTAACTATCTCGCGCTCCTTGTCGACCAGCCCGATAAAAACCGCGCCGACCGGCCGGCCGCCATGCGCTTCGGGACCGGCTGCCCCCGTGATGCCCAGTCCCAATTGCGCAAAAAGCCGCTTGGCTATTCCCCGCGCCAGCCCCAGCGCCGTTTGCTCTGACACCAGACCATATTCAGCGATGGTCTTGGGGTCAATGCCGGTCTGGATCACTTTAGCGCGCGGCGTGTAGCACACCGCGCCCCCGACAAAATATTCCGAGCTGCCCGCCTGCGAAGTCAGCATCCGGCTGACCAGCCCGCCCGTGCAGGACTCCGCCACAGCCAGCAAAATTTTCCGCTGCCGCAGAGTTTCACAGACGCGCTGTTCAAGATTGGCGTCAAACTCCAGGCCGGCGCGGTCCATAAACTGCTGGAACTGCTCGACCATAACCTATCTCAAATAACTCCGGTTATTCCGAAAATACGCGTAACCGGAAACAACCGCCAAAACAAAGGACACATAATAAATTTCCTGCGCCAGCGGCCAATCCGCCAGCAGTAAAAACAAAGCGATTAACTGCGCCGCGGTTTTCCACTTGGCCAATTTGCTGGCCGCGACCACCGCGCCGCCTTTTTCCAGCGCCGCGCAACGCAAACCCATAACGGCAAACTCGCGGACAATCAGCGCCAGCACGGAAAAAACTTCCACGCGCAGCTGCACAGCCAGCGTTACCAGCACGGACAAAACCAAAATTTTGTCGGCCAGCGGATCGAGAAATTTGCCCAGCTCCGTGCCCTGGTTGTACTTGCGCGCGATGAAGCCGTCCAGCCAATCGGTCAGCGCCAAAAGCGCAAAAACCGACGCCGGCGCCCAGGCCGGCACGCGCGCATACATCAGCAATATTACGACAGGAACAAACAGGACGCGCAGCAGAGTAAGCGTCAGCGCGTAATTCAAGTCAACAGCTTCGCTTTCAGGATATAGCCTTCCGCGCCGACAATCTCCGCGTCGGCAAACTGCCCGGGTGTGCAGCGCGGCGCAACGCTCACGCCGCCGTCAATATCCGGCGCTTCGCACTGTGTGCGGCCAAAAAGAGGCATATCCATTAAAATTTTCACTTGTTTACCCAGCATCTTTTTATTCTTCCTGTCTATTACTCTGCTTTGCGCTTCCGTTAATTCGGCCACACGGTTTGCTTTTACCGTCCGCGGCAACTGTCCTGTCAGAGCCGCCGCTTTCGTGCCTTTTTCACGGCTATAGGCAAAAATGCCTATTTTACTAAATTCATACTCCTCGACAAAATCTTTTAATCCGGCAAAATCGGCCTCGGTTTCCCCCGGATACCCGACAATAAAATTAGTGCGAATGGCGATATCGGGAATGAATTTTCGGATCAATTTGAGCTTGCGCTTGATCAATTTTTCCGAACTGTCCCGTCCCATCCGCGCCAAAATTTTGTCCGCGATATGCTGGAGAGGCATATCGAGATAATGGCAGACCTTGCTGTTTTCCGCCATTGCCTGCAATATTTCCGGCGTAACCTGCTCTGGGTAGGCGTACATGACGCGTATCCAATCCAGCCCCGCGATTTTCTCCAGAGACTGCAACAAATCCGCCAGACGATATTCGCCGTAAAGATCTATACCATAAGAGGTAGTATCCTGCGCCACCAGAGAAATCTCGCGCACCCCTTTGGCGGCTAAACATTCAGCTTCGTCGATAATATCATTTTTTTGCTTCGAGCGGTAGCCCCCTCGCAAGCGCGGTATCGTGCAAAAAGCGCAGGCCTTGTCGCAGCCGTCGGCAATCTTGAGATAGGCGCTGTGTGACAGCGTTGCCGGAAAACGATACTCTTGCCTGGTCAAAATTTTCGGCAGGGACGCCAAAAACTGGCCGTCTTTTTCGACAGCCGCGGCGATGTTTTGCGCCGAGCCAACGCCGATTATGGCGTCCAGCTCCGGATATTTTTGAAGCAGTTTGGTTTTTTCGCGCTGCACCAGACAGCCAGCCGCGATAATTTTGCCAAAATAGCCCTGTTTTTTGAGCGCGATGAGTTTCTCAATCTCCGCGCAGGCTTCCCGCACGGCGGAATCAATGAACGCACAGGTGTTAATCAGCGCGATGTCCGCCGGTGGCTCGCCGGTAACGATACGATAACCGCGCGCCTGCAAAACGCCCAGCATCTCCTCGGTGTCGGTGAGGTTTTTGGGACAGCCAAGACTGACGGGAAATATGGACGGCATGGCTTGAGATTATAACAGAGTAATTCCAAAATTTTATTTATCTTTTTCAAGTTTACATATTTTGACTTTATCTGCTAGTATCAAGGCCTATGGTTATGCGGTTACATACATACCTAACAGGAACGAATCCCATCTCTGGCGGACGGGTAATTTATCACGCTCAAAACGTCCAGCACACGCCGGAACCTTCAACTATAGAACAGAAAATTGAAGAATTTCAAAAAAACTGCGCGGAAAAGTATCTACCGGCCATCGCCCGAATAAAAAAAGATTTCGGCTGGTATTTGCCGGAAAACGAGCGGAATGAAAACGACTACCAAATTGCTTATCAGGCAGACTGGTATGAGTACGCTCTGGCACAGCCGCTTAAGGATACGCTGTTTCTCAGCCTGCGCAACGAGGAACAAAAAATACAAGCTTTAATTACGTGGGAAAGAAAAATACAGGATTTTATTCAAAGCCATTATAAAACATCCGCGGATGCTGGGTTTTAACTTGCATACACATCTTTTCTATTGCCGATTTTCACAATCTTAATTGTAACGCCCTCAATGCGATAAATAATCCACCAATCGCCGACCCGCAAGCGTCTGTGCCCCAATAAAGAATAACGCAACGGCTTGCCTAAACCTACTGGATCGGCGGCCAAACGTTCTTCTATGGCTCTTTTTATTTGCAGTTTTTGTTTTTTCGGCAAAGCGGGAATATCCTCACGCACCACACTGTCGGCATACTGTATTGTGTAGGGCATAATTACCGCCAGGCGTCTTTATGCGTATGCCATTTTTTATTTTTACGCTCCATGTCCGCGGCAAGCTTGGAATAGTAAATATCCTCATCGCGCTCCAGCGCGGATTGAATTAAGCGCAAAGCAATTTTAGATAAAGAAACCCGCTCTCTCCGCGCTTTGTTATCTAAGATAGCGGCAAATTCCGGCGGAACCGTAATATTTATCCTGGGATTAGCTGT
>JAITIE010000082.1 GCA_031279615.1 Candidatus Margulisiibacteriota bacterium
CGGATAGCATGAGCGATGGAGCCGCCGATCAACCCCAGCCCGATGAAAGCAACTTTTTGGAACATGCGCTTATTATAAGGAGAAAAAAAGCGAAAAACAAATGCGTTGATTCCGCAGGCGGGGAAGGTTATGTTATAATTTGCACGATGAAAAAAATATTTTTCTGTTTAACGCTGGCGGCCTGGCTGGGCGCCGAGACTGCTATCGGCGGCATTGCTCTGGGCGAGGCTTTTGAGAATGTCGCGCAAAAATATCCTTTTATCGGTAAATGGGGCAAACAGGAAATCACCGGTCTGCCGTATCCGCTCAATGTCAACGACAAGACGCAGGTTTTTCTGGCGCAGCAACCGGAGAACCGCATCTATTTTTATTTTGACGAGAACAAAAAAGTGATCGCTGTCGGGTTATACACTGGCAATACAATAACCGGTTATTCGGACAAAGTCGTTTATGAAACCGGCGTCGGTTTGCGGCCGACGGATGGCATTCTGGAGATGAAAGTTCTATACGGCATACCGCAGGACATCAGCGAATACAATTACAAGGATCATGCCGGCGACAAGATCGTGCGGCGCATGTATTATTATCCCGGCCTGATCGTGCAGACTCGCAAGGTCAACGCGCTGCCGGAACTTATCGACAATATTCTGGTCTGCGAATACGGTCCGGAACTGGTCTTGAGAGAAAAAAATTCGCCGATTGCCAGGCCGGACTATTTTTTAGACAGCCGGCTCACGTTTTAATGTTTGAATTTTGCAGTTTGGCGTCCGGCAGCAGCGGCAACAGTTCGCTCTTAATTCTGGGCGGCGAGACCCTGCTCGTCGACGCCGGTATTCCGCTTAAAAGAATCGAAGAACGCCTGCTGGAAAAAAATATTTCTCCCGAGAATATCAGCCGCCTGCTGCTCACGCACGCGCACGGCGACCATATCAAGAGCGCGGGAAAATTGGCGCGGAAATACCGGATCCCCGTCTGGCTGACCCGCGCGACTCGCGCCGAAGCGCAAAAACTCGACTGCGATCTGGCGGACTGTCAGTTAAATTTTCTGCGGGAAAAAGAAAGGTTTGGAAATTTGAAAATCAAAACTTTTCAAGTGCCGCATGACGAGGCCGGTAATACCGGTTTTTTGTTCCAGCATGGCGGTTTCCGCGCGGCCTATTTCACCGATCTCGGCGCGCTGCCCGAGCGTATTTACAAAGATATTCACGACTGCGATTTTTTGTTCCTCGAGGCCAATCATGATGTCCTGCGCGAAAAAACTTCGCGGCGTCCGGCGCAGGTTATCGAGCGCAATCTCAGCGACCGAGGACATCTTTCCAACGAGCAGGCGGCGCGCATTGTGGAGCGCGTGGTGCGCGGCGAAACTAGCCGCAAAACCCGCGCCATCATGCTGGCGCACATCAGCAAAGACTGCAATCATCATGTCTTTGTGGAAAAAACTATCCGCGCCGCCTTGCGGCAGAAACAAGCGGCGGAAACTGTCAAAATCCTACTCGCGCCGGAAGGCCGCTGCAGCGAGCATCTGCGCTGGCCGCTTGCCGCGCGGGAATGTTTATGAAGATCACGCGCCTCTGGCTCCTGAATTTCCGCAATTACGAAAACGCAACACTGGATTTTGCGGACAATAATCTGCTCGTCGGGCCAAACGGCGCGGGCAAAACCAATATTTTGGAAGCGATAGATATTTTAGCCACGAGCCGCTCGAAAATTGTGAACGGCCTGAACAAATGCATTCGTTACGGCCAGCCGGGTTTTGCAATTAACGGACAGTTTGCCGCAACGGACGACAAGTCTGTCAAATCGTCCGCGTTCACGGTCGCTTTGCGGCAGGAGCGCGGCGCGGGGCGCGTGATAAAAATTGACGATGAAACTTTAAGCCGCGCTTCGGAATTGCTGGGACGCGTGAACAGCGTGCTTTTTTTACCGGCGGACCTGGAGCTCATTCACGGCCAGCCTCTGCAGCGGCGCAAATATCTGGATATTGTTATCTCGCAGGCCGAGCCGGAGTACTGCCGCGCTCTGCAGCTCTATATCCGCGCGTTGAAGCAACGCAATGAATTGCTGAAAAATCTGCGTGGCCGCGCCTTGAGCGGAGCTGAAATTAACGGCGGAGACGATTTGGCGGTCTGGGACGCGCAGCTGGCGGACTGCGCCGCGCGAATTATGGTCAAGCGGCGGGAATACCTGGAGTTTTTCGCGCGCGAAACCGCGCAGTTTTACAACGCTATGGGTTTTGCGGGCGCGCTGGCCTTGAAATACAAGACGGAAACTTTGAGCGACGGGCAAAAAAATCTCGACGCGCTGCAAAATTCGCGCGCGGCAGACATCCGTTTTGGCCACACGCATTTCGGCCCGCACACCGATGATTTTGAGATTTACCTGGACGAAAATAAGGCCGCGGACTTTTGCTCGCAGGGGCAAAAACGGCTGATTGCCCTGGCGCTGAAATGCGCCGAGGTGAAGATCAAAAGGCAAAAACTAAACGACCCGCCGATCGTCCTCGTCGATGATGTGCTGCTGGAGCTGGATTTGACCCGCTTGAATAAAATAATTACAGCCATCGCGCCGGGCAGCCAGAAAATTTTTACAGTGACGGACACGGGACGTTTTGCGCCGGAACTGCTGGAAGGCATGAAAATTATCTATATTGAGGACGGAAAATTACAATGATGCATTCTCTCAGCGAGATACTCCAGCGATTACTGGGCAACAATTATCAATTGCGCGACGGCCTGGCGCTGGAAACGCTGAAAACCGTTTGGCCGCAGGTGGCTGGCGGCAATCTCAAGCTGCAGCCCTGTAATTACCAAAACAAAACGCTGTTTCTGGCGGCGGCTTCGGCGGCCTGGGCGCAGCAGGGGCAGTTTTTCCGGCAGGTCATTATCGACAAATGCAAGACGCTCTGCCCGCGGATTGAGATTAAAGAAGTAAAAATCAAAGCGACCGGCTATGTGGAGCCGCAAAAATCCAGCGCGCCGGATAATTCCTATCCGCAAAAAATCTGCGCGGTGTGCGGCCAGAAATTTTGGGGCGGCGGCCCGGTTTGTATTCTCTGCCAGAATAAAAAGGATGAAAAAATCGATGCGGAAATTTTGCATTGTCTTGCGGAAGCGCCATGGGCGCGGTACCGCGATGTCCAATCTGCTTTGCCGCTGGTAAGTGAAACGCGTTTCAACAGCATACTCTCGGCTTTGCAGGAAGAAACCCTGTTCTGGCTGTGGCGCGCGCCGGAAAAATCCGCCGCCGTCAAGTATGTTCTGCTCAAGACCGGTTTTACGCCGGATAAAATAAATGATAATATCATCAGGGAACATTTGCCGAAAAAATTATACAAGTTGCTTTACAAAAATTGAGGGGAATAATGGCGGAATCTCACAAGTACGACGCGCGCAGCATCAAGATTTTAGAGGGTTTGGAGGCGGTGCGGCAGCGGCCGGGTATGTACATCGGCTCGACAGACCGTTACGGCCTGCATCATCTGGTTTACGAGATTGTCGACAATTCCGTGGACGAGGCGCTGGCCGGACACTGCACCGAGATTGAAGTTACGCTCGAGAAAAGCGGTTATTGCACGGTTCAGGACAATGGCCGCGGCATACCGATTGATTTTCACGCCAAGGCAAAAATTCCCGCCGTCGAGGTGGTGCTGACCACATTGCACGCCGGCGGCAAATTTGACAAGACCGGCTACAAAGTTTCCGGCGGTTTGCACGGCGTCGGTTCCTCGGTGGTTAACGCCCTGTCCGAAACCCTAGAAGTCGAAGTGCACCGCGACAAGAAAATTTATAAGAACACATATCACCAGGGAATTCCGGTCAAAAAAATCGGCGAGTTTAAGGACGAAGCCAAACAAAAAACAACCGGCACCATAATTCGTTTCTTGCCGGACAAGACGATTTTTGAAACGCTGGATTTTAGTTTTGACACGCTGGCCACGCGCTTCAAAGAAACAACTTATTTAAACAAGGGACTGCAGATTATTTTCATTGACCGCCGTGAAAAAACCGAAAAAAAAGAAGTTTATTGTTTTGAGGGCGGCATCGTTGAATATATTGAGCATATCGACGAGGCCAAAGACCCGTTGATTAAAAAGCCGCTGTATATTCACAAAGAGCAGGACGGCGTGGATGTGGAAGTGTCCCTGCATTACTGCAAGGATTATTACGATGAGACGATGCTGACTTTTGTGAACAATATCCGCACGCGCGAGGGCGGCACGCATTTGTCCGGTTTCCGCACGGCGCTGACCCGTTCGATCAATAATTTTGCCAAAAAATATGAGCTGATCAATCTCAAAAAAGACGAATTGTTTACCGGCAACGATGTGCGCGAGGGACTGACGGCGATCGTTTCCGTCAAAGCGCCCAATCCGCAGTTTGAAGGCCAGACCAAATCCAAGCTCGGCAACAGCGAAATCAAAGGCATCGTGGACAGCGTGGTCGACACCGGCTTGACGGATATTTTTGAGGCCAGCCCGGCGGTCGGCAAGGCGATAGTCAATAAATGTCTGATTGCCCAGCGGGTGCGCAACGCCACGCGCAACGCGCAGGACCTCGCCCGCCGCAAGTCCGCGCTGGAAGGCTCCTCACTGCCCGGCAAGCTGGCCGACTGCATTAACCGCGACGCCTCCAAATGCGAGGTATATATAGTAGAGGGCGACTCGGCCGGCGGTTCCGCCAAGCAGGGGCGCGACCGTAATTTTCAGGCGATACTGCCTCTGCGCGGCAAGATACTCAATGTCGAAAAAGTGCGGCTGGACAAAGTGCTGGAAAATGAGGAACTCAAAAACATGATTTCGGCGATCGGCCCGGAAGTTTTTGACAAGCTGTCCGCGCGCAATGACGACGCGGATGATGACACCGTGCCGGACGCGGCTTCGCAAAACGAGTTGGAGAGAGTTTTGCAATATCTGCGCTATCACAAAATCATCATTATGACCGACGCCGATGTGGACGGCGCGCATATTCGCACGCTGCTTCTGACTTTCTTTTACCGCTACGCCAAAAAAGTTATCGAGGCGGGCTGTCTCTATGCCGCGCAGCCGCCGCTGTACCTCATCAAAAAAGGCAAGCAAGCGCAGTACGCTTATTCCGACGAGGAGAAAGACAGCGTTGTCAAGACAATTGGTAAAGACAGCGTGTCTGTACAGCGCTACAAAGGTTTGGGCGAAATGAATCCCGACCAGCTCTGGTCAACGACCATGGACCCGCAGAACCGGATTTTGTTGCAGGTCAAAATGGAGGATGCGGTGCGCGCCGACGAAATTTTTTCCATACTCATGGGCTCCGAGGTTGAGCCGCGCAAGCGTTTCATTCAAGAGCGCGCCAACAGCGTGAAGTGGCTGGATATATAGGAGAAAAAATGGCGGACAAAAAGAACAAAAAAGAAAACCCCAAAGAAAAAAAAGAAACCAAAAAACCGGAAAATCTGGAAGTGGCCAATCCCAGAGTCAAGCCGCTGCTCATCGAAGACGAGATGCAGACTTCGTATATCAATTACGCGATGAGCGTGATTGTCGGGCGCGCGCTGCCTGATGTGCGTGACGGCCTGAAGCCGGTGCACCGCCGCGTCCTCTACTCGATGTACGAGAACGGCATCACGCGTGACAAGCCTTACAAAAAATCCGCGACAACTGTCGGCGATGTGCTGGGCAAATATCACCCGCACGGCGATGTTTCCGTGTACGACACGCTGGTACGCATGGCGCAGGAGTTTAGTTTGCGTTATCCGCTGATTGACGGGCAGGGCAATTTCGGCTCGGTGGATGGCGACGCTCCCGCGGCGATGCGTTACACCGAGGCGCGTCTGGCCAGAATTTCCGAGGAGTTGATGGCCGATCTCGACCTCGACACTGTGGACTTCATGCCTAATTATGACGAATCCCTGCGCGAGCCGGTTGTTTTGCCGACGCGTGTCCCCAATCTGCTGGTCAACGGCACGTCCGGTATCGCGGTCGGCATGGCGACGAACATTCCGCCGCACAATCTCGGCGAGATTTGCGACGGGCTGGCCGCGCTGATTGATAATCCCAAGCTGCCCGATGACTCTTTGCTGATGTTTATCAAGGGGCCGGATTTTCCGACGGGCGGCAATATTTGCGGGACGGACGGCATCCGCAATATGTATCTGACCGGCCGCGGCGCGGTGGCCGTGCGCGCGCAGGTGTCTGTCGAACCGGCGCATCAGAAAAAAGACCGCGAGTGCATTATCGTTTCTGAGCTGCCCTATCAGGTCAACAAAGCCGAGCTGATTATCCGCATCGCCGATCTGGTCAAGGACAAAAAAATCCAGAACATCGCCGATCTGCGCGACGAGTCCGGCCAGCAAGGCATGCGCATTTATATTGAATTAAAAAAAGACGCCAGTCCCGAAATTGTCCTCAATCAGCTTTATAAACACACCAATTTGCAGGTGAATTTCAATACAATTCAACTGGCGCTCGTGGACGGCATTCCCAAAGTCTGCACGCTGAAAGAAATCCTGCAAAATTTTATTGAGCACCGCATTGCGGTCGTTACGCGCCGCACGCAGTTTCTGCTGAACAAAGCCAAAGACAAGGCGCATATTTTAGAAGGGCTGCTCATCGCGCTGGACAATCTAGATGCGGTAATCGCGTTGATTAAAAAATCCAAAACCGTGCCGGAAGCCCGCGACGGCTTGATGAAGAAATTTAAGCTGACCGAGAAACAAGCCAGCGCGATTCTCGACATGAAGCTGCAAAGACTGACCGCGCTGGAGTCCGATAAAATCCGCGAGGACTATGGCGAGACTAAAAAACAGATCGCCGACTATGAGGATATTCTGGCGAAAAAATCCCGCGTGATGAAAATCATCAAAACCGAGCTGGCGGAGGTCAAGGAAAAATACGGTGACGCGCGGCGCACACGGATTTTGGGCAAAATTGAGGAGCTGAATATTGAAGATTTGATTCCAGAGGAAGATGTCGCGGTGTTTATGACGCGCAACGGTTTTATCAAGCGCATGCCCGTGACGGCTTTTCGCAATCAACAGCGCGGCGGCCGTGGCGTGACCGGCATGGAAACGCGCGAGGAAGATCAAATTGATTCGGTTTTTATCACAAACACGCACAGCTACATGGTGATTTTCACCAATAAAGGCAAGGTCTACCGCGTCAAAGTTTACGAGATACCGGATGCCAGCCGCAACAGCAAGGGACAGGCTATTACGAATTTTGTGCAGCTGGAGGAAGGCGAAAAAATCACCGCGACGATCGAAGTGTCTGATTTTGCCAAGTCCGGCCAGTATCTTTTTATGACGACGCAAAAAGGCACGGTCAAGAAAACCGAGGTGACGGAGTTTGAAAATATCCGCCGCAGCGGGGTGATCGCCATCACGCTTGATGACGGCGACTCGCTGGATTGGGCGGCGCGCACCGACGGCAGCAAAGATGTTTTGATCACGACGGCCAACGGTGTGATTATCCGGTTTGCCGAGGACGATGTGCGCGCTATGGGGCGCAATGCCGCGGGGGTCAGAGGCATCGCGCTGGACAAAGGCGACCACGTGGTCTCCATGGATATTTTGGAGAAAAAAGACAAAGATAATTACGCGGTGATCGTTTCGCAAAACGGCTACGGCAAGCGCACCAAAGTTGACGAATACCGCTGTCAGGGCCGCGCTGGCCGCGGCGTGCGCTGTGTTTCCCTGCGCGACAAAGACCGTGCTGTCAAAATGCGCATCGTCGGCGAGAAAGACAGTCTGATTATCGTTACTTCCAGCGGCGTGGTCATCCGCCAAAAAGTCAAAGATGTTTCCGAGCAGGGTCGCGCGGCAATGGGCGTGCGCCTCATCAAGCTCGACAGTGGCGACCAGGTGGTCGACGTCGGGGTGATTAAGGCGGAGGAAGAATAAACTATGCAAACAAAAAACCAGCAAGTTTTATATATACTTACAAATCCCTGCTTGGCTGGTTGGATTAAGATAGGGATTGCCGGTGATTTAGAGCAACGATTAAGAAGTTTAAATAATAAAACAGCTGTACCGCTTAGTTATAAAGTGTACGCAACGTTGAGTATAGACAACAACAGACTTAAAATAGCAGAGCAAATTGTCCATAGTTATTTTGATCGGTATCGCGCCAGGGAATTAAATGAACAAGGAAAGCCTGTGCGAAGCAGAGAGTTTTTTTCTATTGCGCCGGAAGAGGCCTATCATTATTTTGAGGAAATTCGAAAATTTGCCAAGTTAGGTAAATCCACTCTGGAGAAACACAAAAAAAGCAAAATAGACGACGAAATGGAAAAAATTGCCGAAGAAGCCAGAGAAGTAAGTGAAGCCCACCATACTGGCGGGGATATAAATTACGCCAACGAAAACATTAAGAATTTATATATGCAGATTAAAAACAGAATTTTTGAGTTTGGCAATGGCCGTATGAGAATAACTGAAGAACCGCAGAGACAATACATTGCTTTCAAAGTTAATAATAAAAATTTTACGGATATTAAAATTCACAGAAAGTCGCTGGTGCTTTTCTTTAATATAAAATCTGGACAACTTCCCGACAAACAGGGGTTAGCTCGGGATTTAGAGATAAACGGACACATAGGCCACCATGGCAATGGAGATTACGACTTGCGTATTACTGACGGTAAAAATCTTGAATATATTGTGGAATTGATAAAGTTTAGTTTAGAGAGAAATTCAAAATAGAGTTTATGGGCAATGTCAGCCGCGCGTCCGGCAGCTCGACAGCGGCGGCCAGGCGGTCGACGTCGGCGTGATCAAAGCCGGGGAAGAATAATTCGGCGCGGAAATTTCAAGCCACTTTGATAATGTAGATTACCGTGTAATATGCTGGCACGGTATTGATAACAAGGCTGGTACCGGTACCAGCCGTGCCTGTTGTGCCGGTAACGCTACCGCCGCTAAGGCTACCAGTAATGGTATGTGAATGTGCTGCGACCCCAGCCGCTGAACTTTCAGCGGTAAA
>JAITIE010000079.1 GCA_031279615.1 Candidatus Margulisiibacteriota bacterium
CCGACGGGGAGATCAATCAAGTCACCCGCTTTATCCGCGCGCAGGCTCCGCCAGCGTATGAACTGGACTTAAGCAAATTGCGCGCGCAGGCTGAGCAGACGGAGGACGCCGACAAACTGGCCGCGGCCGGCGCGGGCGGGCCAAACGTGCGCAATGACGGCAAGGATGTGCTTTTTGATCAGGCGGCGCAGCTGGTGCAGTCCACCGGCAAGAAATCTATTTCTTATATTCAGCGCAAATTCCGCATCGGCTACAATCGCGCCGCCCGCATTGTCGAGGAGCTGGAAGCCGCCGGCCTTTTAAGCGGTTTTTGATTTCCCGATGCAACAGAAAAAATAAATGCAACAAAGTCAAACTGCTTGCGATATATTTAGACAAGGACGTTAGCGGTTCTTGAATATTTGAATATATTAAAAGGAGTGATTTTTATGACAGATGGAGTGACAATGAGCAATTTGGAAATGTTGTATAACTATACTTACGGCGCTACGGAGGATACATATGGAATTCTTGAAGATGACAAAATAGACACAGCGGAGGTTGATCAAATTATCAAGATAATTGGCCGCGACGGCGTGGTTGATAAAGACGAGTATGTTTATGTGGATGAATTAATGAGTTTGGTAATGGATGTTTATTTTGAATATGGCGTGGATATGATGTCCGATGAATTGATGGAAAAACTCATCGATTATACTCATGAAAATTATGTCGACTATGCAGAGTACACAACGCAAAAATATCCAGAATTAGCGCGTTTGGGTCATTCCTTGCCGGTGGCTCTGCGCGACGCGGTGGATTATGCGGTAATGATTAATGGTTCAATTGAGAATACTTTACGGGAGACCGACTGGCGTGATTTAAAGCTCGTGATCGTCATGCAGAACGCCGCTGTTGGGGAATATTTAAAACGAATTCAGGAAGCTTTGCCAAGTTCTCCTTACAAAGCGGATTTAACTAAAATTTATGAGACGGAATTGAGACTATTGCAAGAAAATCAGCGCAAAGTTCAGTAACCGCCGACACTTACTCGCCTAATTTGGCCGGTAATGATATTATTGCTCCGTGGTTAAATCAGAGCTGAATATCGCGGTTTTAGGTTTTGGCACGGTCGGCGCCGGCGTGGTTAAAATACTGCTCCAGAACGGCGAATTGCTGGCCAAACGCGCCGGTAAAAAGCTGACGCTTAAATATGTCGCTGATCTAAATATTAAAAAAAGCCGCGGCGTTAAAGTGCCGAAAGATATTTTGACCACGGATGCGCTGAAAGCGTTGTCCGATCCGGCGGTCGATATAGTCGTCGAGGTTATCGGCGGCGTCAATCCAGCCAAGAAATTTATCGAGACCGCGTTGCGCCGCGGCAAACACGTCGTTACTTCCAACAAAGAAGTTATCGCCAAGTATGGCCGCGAGTTTATCGCGCTGGCCGCGCAAAACAAAGTGAATATTTTGTTTGAGGCTTCGGCGGGCGGCGGCATACCGATCATCAACGCACTGACCAAGGCTCTGGCCGGCAATAATATCCGGCGGATTTACGGCATAGTCAACGGCACGACCAATTACATTTTGACTAAAATGTACCGCGAAAATGCGGAGCTGGCGGCCGCCCTGAAAGAAGCGCAGGCTCTGGGTTACGCCGAAGCCGATCCGACCAATGATATTGACGGCTATGATGTGGTCTATAAATTGTCAATTCTGGCCAGCCTGGCCTTTAATTCGCATTTTGCCTATCAGGATATTTACCGTGAAGGCATTCGGGAAATCAGCGCGGTGGATATCGCTCTGGCGCGGGAATTTGGCTACATTATTAAATTGCTGGCGATCGGCATCGCGCGCGGCGCCAAAAATGTGGAACTGCGCGTGCATCCAGTCATGATCCCGCAGAGACATCCGCTGGCCACGGTCAATGACGCGTTCAACGCCGTGTTTGTGGAAGGCGACTGCGTGGGCGAGACGATGTTTTACGGCCGCGGCGCGGGCGAACTGCCGACCGCTTCAGCGGTGATCGGCGATATAGTCGATCTGGCTTTGCACGATACGGGCGACACCAATCCCGCGCTGCATTTTAATTTTACACGCAAAAAAATTGTGCCGATCGGCTCGATCAACAGCGAGTATTTTGTGCGGCTAAAAGTCAAAGACGAACCCGGTGTACTGGCCGCGGTGTCCAAAATCTGCGCCAATAATCAAGTGAGCATCAAGGCCGTGCAGCAAAAAGACGCGGACAGCGTGGCGCATCTGGTCATTATCACGCATCTGGTGCAGGAAGCGCCGTTGCAAAAAGCGGTCCGCCAAATCAGCGCGCTGAAACAAGTGCTGGAGGTCAGCTCGGTAATCAGAGCGGGCTTATGAAAATCGCGCTGATCCTCGCGGCTGGCGGACAGGGCCGGCGTTTCGGGCAGAATAAACAATTATTCCTCTGGAAAAATAAACCGCTGTTTATTCATACTTTGGAAAAATTCACGAGCCTTGAGCGAAGTCGAAAGGCGGTTTTAAAGATAAGCCAGTTAATTATTGTCGCTAGCGATGTGCGGAAATTTGCAAAAATATTAAAAAAATATAAGGTTAAATATGACAATCTCGTTTCCGGCGGACAGGAGCGTTATGACTCTATCCGCGGCGGACTGGCCGCGCTGCGCGGGGAAATCACGCATGTGTTGATCCATGATGGCGCGCGGCCGAATGTTACCGGCAGTCTGGTCGCGCGGCTGAAAAAGGCTTTGGCTAAACATCCGGTGGTAATCCCCGTCGTGCCGCTGACGGACACTATAAAAATCGTACGGAGCAATAAAGTCCTGTCCACGCCGAAGCGCGCCGAGCTTTTTGCCGCGCAGACACCGCAGTGTTTCCGTAAGGATATTCTGCTCCAGGCCTATGCCCGAGTAGACCCGCAAGACTGCACCGACGACGCGATGCTGGTGGAGAAGCTCGGCGCGCCGGTTTACGTTGTGCCCGGCGATCCGCGCAATATCAAAATTACGACTAAAGAGGATTTGCGGTATATTAAATGATGAAGCGTTCAAGAAACTTTTTAGTATCTGTCGAAAACTTGAAAAAAATCACGCGCTGATTGACGCGCGGCAATAGTTTAGCCGCCGGATACCGCTGAATTTAGAAATCGATCAGTTCACGCACTTTAATATTCAGTGTTTCACAAAGTTTCATTAATTGAAGCAAGGAAATATTGGCGGTGCCTTTGATCATGCGATAATAGTAGTAAATACTGATGCCGGATGTGTAAGCCAGACTTTCCTTGGTGTGAAATCCTTTCTTTACTCTATATTTTTCAATCCGTTTGCCCAGCCGTTTGAATTTAGGATTGATAACTTCCCAATAACGTTCTTTTGGCGTTTTTTTCATAAGAGCACATCCTTATCCTGCTTAATTGAGTAGGCCTGTGGACATCTTATAGATGTCGGCTTGTAATTAACCTACTCAATTAAGTAGGTTAGTTTAAGGTAATAAATATCCAAAAGAGAAGATATGTCTAAGGCCTGTTGTGCCTATAACTGGTTTTATATATATAAGGAGCTTGTTTAGGGCGTGCGGTGAAAGAGTGACTTAGAGACCATTAACCAATTCACTGAGAGAAATATTTAGTCCCGCGGCGATTTTTTTAATCGTAGTAGCGCGCAAATCAGACTGACCGGTTTCGATCTTGCTCAGGCCTGATTTGGTAAAATCGTTTTCGTAAGCAAATTTATTTAAACTCACTCCCTGTTTTTCCCGCGTAGTTCTGATGCGTTGGCCTAAAACTTGTAAAAAGTCGACATACTTTTTCATTAAAATTATTCTACTTGCAATTCTTTGTGGAGTGTTATATAATAGAGAACAGTAAGGGAAATTAAAGTAAGGGGGTATGTTTATGGCGCGTTACAAATACCGGACTCCAGACGGGGAGACAGCGGCGGGGGCAACACCGACCACAGACGCAAAACTGTCCGAGACGGCGGAAAATAAAA
>JAITIE010000089.1 GCA_031279615.1 Candidatus Margulisiibacteriota bacterium
GGACAGGCCGCGGGTCTAAAATATTATGACCTGCAGGGCGTGCCGCTGAGCAAGGACGAAAATCATCCGATGCACGGTTTTTACCGTTTCAAAAAAGGTTTCAACGGGCAGGAAGTGGAGTTTGTGGGTGAGTATGATTTCGCGCCGCTGAATTGGCCGTATCAGCTCTGGCAAAATCTGCGTTTTGACCGGCGGCAATTTTTGCAGTAGCCAGCGCTTACGCTGCTTGCAAGAACTTACAACATACCCGCGGCTGCCGAGGAACAAAAATTTTTCTCGCTGTGATAACACGGGACAAAATGTTAAGATTTCCGCTGTATGCAGATAGACTTGATCCGCAATTTTTCAATTATCGCGCACATCGACCACGGCAAGTCCACGCTGGCTGACCGCCTGCTGGAGCTGACCGGCGCGGTGTCGGCGCGGGAAATGCGCGCCCAGCTGCTGGACTCGATGGACATTGAACGCGAGCGCGGCATTACGATCAAGCTCAATAACGCGCGCTTGAGCTACGCGGCGCAGGATGGCAAAACTTATGAACTGAATCTGATCGACACGCCCGGCCATGTGGATTTTAGTTACGAGGTGTCACGCTCGCTGGCGGCCTGCGAAGGCGCGCTGCTGGTCGTGGACGCTTCGCAGGGTATCGAGGCGCAGACGCTGGCCAATGTTGGTCTGGCGCGCGAGCTGGGCTTGAAAATAATTCCGGTGATTAACAAGATCGATTTGCCCGCCGCTGATGTGAATATGGCGCAGGAAGAATTGCTGGACGTGCTGGGTATTGATCCCGATGAATGTATTTTAGCCTCGGCCAAAGAAGGCCTCGGGATACAGGAGATTTTGGAAGCGATAGTGCGGCGCGTTCCCTGTCCGCAAAATAATAATCAGCCTTTGCAGGCGCTGATTTTTGATTCTTATTTTGACGAGTACCGCGGCGTGGTGGCGCAGATCCGCGTCAAAGAAGGCGTGATCCGCAAAGGCATGATTATGCGCACGATGCAGACTGGCAAAGAGCACGAGATACTGGAGCTGGGCGTCAAAACCCCGGCGCCCAAACCTGTGGACGCGCTGTCGACCGGTGAGGTGGGCTATGTCATCGCCAATATCAAGGCTATCGAGGACGCGACGGTTGGCGATACGATCACTGATGCCGCCGCTCCGGCCGCCACGCCGCTGCCCGGTTATCAGCCGGCCAAGTCCATGGTTTTCTGCGGACTTTTTCCGGTGGACGGCGAGCAGTTTGAGGATTTGCGCGAGGCTCTGGCCAAAATGAAACTCAACGACGCGGCTCTCCAGTACGAGCCGGAGACTTCGACCGCGTTGGGTTTTGGTTTTCGCTGCGGTTTTTTGGGGCTGCTGCATATGGAAATAGTGCAGGAGAGACTGGAGCGCGAGTACAATCTCAATCTGCTGGCGACCACGCCCTCGGTGGAAGTGGAAGTGGTGAAGACCAATCAAGAGACCGTGCTGATCGATTCACCAGCCAAGCTGCCGCCGGTGTCCAGCATCGAGGCGATCCGCGAGCCGCTGGTCAAAGCGGTGATTATCACGCCCAATACCTACACCGGCGCGATCATGGAGCTGTGCCAGAAACGCCGCGGGGTTTTTCGCGATATGGAATATCTGGACAAGACGCGCGTGCGCCTGAATTACGAACTGCCGCTGATCGAGATCGTCACGGATTTTTTCAATAAATTAAAATCCGTCTCGCAGGGTTACGCTTCTTTTGATTATGAATTTATAGGTTTCCGCGCGGCGGACATGATCAAGCTGGACATCCTGCTCCACGGCGAGCCGGTGGACGCGCTGGCGGTCATCATTCACCGCTCCACGGCGGAGTCCCGCGGACGCAAGCTTTGCGAGAAACTCAAAGAATTGATACCGCGGCACATGTTCGAGATACCGGTGCAGGCGGCGATCGGCGGCAAGGTCATCGCCCGCGAGACCATCCGCGCCAACCGCAAGGACGTCACGGCCAAATGCTACGGCGGCGACGTGACGCGCAAGCGCAAGCTCCTCGAAAAACAAAAAGAGGGCAAAAAACGCCTGAAATCCGTCGGCTCCGTGGACATCCCGCAAGAAGCGTTTTTGGCAATGCTGAGGATTGAGGACTAGGTTTTTTGGTTTATATAGATTGCTGATGAGAATAGCAAGGTTTTTATTGTAAAATCAGGTATAATGTGGTTATGAGCTTTCTGGAACTATGCGCAAAAATAAAAAGTGAAGCAGCCCGAAGATCATTTGAAGTATCTACGCAGGTTTTAGAGCAAAAAATATATTCCCTTAACAGGAGAGAGTTGCTTTCTATTGTTGCGGCAATCGGAGCCATTCCCGAAAACATAGGGCATGATTCTACGGAGGAAAAATTATATGCCAAAGCATCAGATATTGTTTTGGCGAAATGTTTGCGAGAATTAGGGCTTAGCGCTGTTATCAATAAAAAGCGGGCGAATTGCGCTGATGTCGTGGCAAAAAGCATGTTTCATGGTTATTCATTAGTGGGCGAAGCGAAATCTTTCAGGTTGAGCCGCACGGCTAAAAATCAGAAAGATTTTAAAGTTAAGTCTTTGGCAGATTGGCGCGGGGATAATAATTATGCTGTTTTGACGTGTCCGTATTATCAATATCCCAAATCCAAAAGCCAGATTTATGGTCAGGCTTTGAATGATAATGTTTCTTTGTTTTCGTGGGAATATTTTTCTGTTTTGCTGGCAAATAAAATTTCAGAAAACAAGCTGGTGAATTTTGCTGACTTATGGAATTGCAGTTTTCTGTTGGCGAAAAATACCAGAGTAACTGATAAGGATAATTGTTTTTTATTAAAGCAAGATGCTTTTATGAAAAAATGTCTAAAATTAAGCGATAAAAAATTTGAGGCTTATTTTAGTGAATTTAGAGACAATATTGTGGTCAGAGGAAATTTAGAAATAAAATATTGGCAGGCTAAAATAATGGAAATAAAAAAATATACGAGAAAACAAGCCATTAAAGAATTATTACTGTCTTTAAAATTGAATGAAAAAATATCTGCGATTAGGAAATATATTGATTCGTTGGAGCATAAATAATGTCTTTGATTAGGCCGAACAATATTTATCATGGTGATTCAAAAGAATTAATCGGAGGAGTGGAAGACAACTCCGTTGATTTGATCCTGAGTGATATTCCCTATGGCATAGGCATAGATGAATGGGATGTTTTGCACGCCAATACTAATAATGCTTATCTTGGTTCTAGCCCGGCGCAGGAAAAGGCCGGCGCGGTATTTAAAAAACGCGGCAAACCCTTGAATGGTTGGTCTGAAGCAGACAGGCTGATTTCAAAACAGTATTATGAGTGGATTACAATTTGGGCTGCAGAATGGCTGCGGGTTGTCAAGCCGGGAGCGAATGTTTTTGTTTTTGCCGGCAGACGTTTGGCGCATCGCTGTATTTGTGCATTTGAAGATGCCGGTTTTACTTATAAAGATATGTTGGCTTGGGATAAGGCCCGCGCCGCGCATCGAGCGCAAAGAATTAGTGTGGTTTTTGAGCGCAGACAGGATTTTGAATCTGCGGATAAATGGATCGGCTGGAAAGTCGGTAATCTGCGCCCGTTATTTGAGCCGATACTTTGGTTTACCAAGCCTTATAAGATTGGCGGTACTTTGGCGGATAATATTTTACAGTATGGCTTAGGGGCTTTTAATGAAAAGATTTTAGAAAAGTATGGGCAGGAGCCGGATAACATTATTCGTATTCAAGCTCGGCGTTCAGATGTTGGATTGCACACCACCCAGAAACCCTTAAAGCTCATGGAATTACTGATTGAATTGACGACGACGGAAAATCAATTGGTGCTGGATCCTTTTTGTGGCAGCGGCACAACTTTGGTGGCGGCTTTTAGATTAAAAAGAAATTATATTGGATTTGAAAGGGAGAAAGAATATTGCGACATTGTTGCTGACAGATTACAAAAAGAAGAACATGTTTTAGACGGTATGTTGTTTTGAGTCCATAAGACATCCCGCAGGAAGCGTTTTTGGCGATGCTAAAAATCGAGGATTGATTTTTTAACGCATATAAAATATTTCAATGGTATAATAAATGTATGAATGACTTTTTGTATAGCGTGAGCGACATCAAATCCCGTATCGCTAGTGTGGCCGATAAATACGGCATTGGACGGGCTTTTTTGTTCGGTTCTTACGCCCGAGGCGAAGCCACGCCGCAGAGCGATATTGATATTTGTATTGAAAAAGGCCAGCTCCGTACTTTGCTGGAATTGTCGGGATTTTATCAGGATTTGGAAAAAACTTTGCAGCGCAAGGTCGATGTTGTGACTATGGACGGGCTGGACAATAATTTTAAAGATGAAATAAAAAAAGAATTTGTGCTTATTTATGAGTAATTCAAAAGACACTAGTTTGCTCAAACATATTATCAAACATTGCGAGGCGATCGTTGCCGCGCAGAAAAGATTTGGTGATAACTTTGAAGTTTTCAAGTCAGATGCGGATTATTTTAATTCGGTTTGTATGAGTTTGCTGCAAATTGGCGAGCTGGCCAATCATTTGTCGGCGGAGTTTAAGACCAAACACAAAATGCTGCCCTGGCCGGAAATTATCGGGTTACGTAATGTTGTCGTCCATGGGTATGGACAGTTGGACGCCGCTATTGTCTGGGCGACGCTTAATGAGGACGTGCCCAAGTTGCGTCAGTATTGCGCTAAATTGATGTCTTTGAATAAATAAACAAAACCATGGATGCCGGTTCCTGTGGCCCTCCCGCAGGAAGCGTTTTTGGCGATGCTAAAAATCGAGGATTGAAGTTTTAATATTTGTCCGAATTAAGTTATAATTCTCAAATATTTTTCAGCGAAGGAGATTTTATGCAATTTATCATTTTTGGTTTGTTTGTGATCGTGGCGCTGGTGTTGGTTTCGATTAAGCAGATTAATCAGTACGAACGCGGCCTGCTTTTTTCTTTTGGCCGGTTTACAAGAATTCTGGAGCCGGGCTGGCGGCTGGCGCTGCCGGTGGTCCAGTCTTTTGACAAAGTGGATATCCGCACCAAAGCGGTCGACGTGCCGGAGCAGGACGCGATCACGCGCGACAATGTCTCGATCAAAATTAACGCCGTGATTTATTACAAAGTTTTTGACGCGGGCAAGGCGATTATCGAAGTCGAGAATTTTTATTACGCCGTGAGCCAGCTGGCGCAGACCACGATGCGCAACGCCGTCGGCTCGGTGACGCTCGACGAGTTGCTGACCGACCGCGAAAAAGTTTCCCGGGAAATTTGTTCGATTATCGACAAATTGACCGACCCGTGGGGCATCAAAGTTGAAAATGTGGAATTAAAAGACGTCACGTTGTCCGAGGAGATGAAGCGCGTCATCGCCAAAGTCGCGGAAGCCGAGCGGGAAAAACGCGCGGTCATCACCAAAGCCGCCGGTGAAGTCGAGGCTTCGGAAAATCTGGCCAAAGCCGCTTCACTCATGGGCAGCACGCCCGGCGCGCTGCATTTGCGCACACTGTCCACGCTCAATGACCTGAGCTCTGACCAGTCCAACACGGTGATTTTTGCCGTGCCGGTCGAAGCTTTGCGCGCGCTGGAAGGCTTGGCCAAACTGACGGAGACTTTGACACAGCCCAAGTCCGGCAAGTAAATTAGAGAGTGTAAATTAAACTGTGTAAACAGCGCACTCCATTTACACTCTCGTAAATTAGGCTTTTTTCTGCAGATTATCGTTCATGATAGCGCTAAGCGTGTCGAACGAAAGGCCTAGTTTAGTTTTCATTTTGCTAAAAGTATTGTCCACCGCCGAATTGGTCAAAACTTGATTGCCGTCATTGGCGGCTTTGTTAATAGCTGACATAGTGTTCACCCCCTGACATAGATATATCGTTGGTTGCAGCGTGGTTCTTGCATGCTAAAATAAGCGAGGGGGAAAATTGCCGGCCTTATATATTCACATTCCTTATTGCCTGCAAAAATGCCGCTATTGCGGTTTTGTGAGTTTTCCGGTGAATTATCAAGAGGAAATGCCGAGCACAGCTGGACAGAAGGATTATGTCCCCGACGCCTACATTGACGCCTTGTGCCAGGAGATGCGGGAAACCGCCGAGCAAAGGTATTTTTCCGGCGATAATGGGTATAAATATACTAATAATATAATATCGACAGTATATGTCGGAGGGGGGACGCCGAGTTTACTTGCCGCCGCACAGCTGGCCAGAATAATCGCCGGCGTGAAGAGTGTTTTTGCGCTGGCGGACGACGCGGAGTTTACGCTGGAAGCCAATCCGGAAACTTACACCAGGGAAAAGTTTTTAGCGTATCGGGCGCTGGGTGTAAACCGGATTTCTTTAGGGATTCAGTCTTTTCAGCCGGAATATTTGCGGTATTTGGGGCGGGCGCACTCGCGGGAAAAAGCGGCCGAGGCTTTGCGGGGCGCGCGGGAAATTTTCGACAACGTCAGCGTGGACTTGCTGAACAATTTACCCGGGCAGACTCTGGAGCAAAGCGCGGCGGATTTGCGGACAGCGCTGGATTTTCAGCCGCGGCATATTTCCTGCTACGAGCTGACTGTGGAGCGCGGCACGCCGCTGGCCACAGAGCGTGGAACGCTGGCCGCGGAAAAAACCGTCCGCAACGAATTGGGGGCCGAAATGTATCTGCAGACGAAAAAAATTTTAGAGGACCACGGCTACGCGCAGTATGAAATTTCCAATTACGCGCAGGCCGGCTATGCGTCGCGCCACAATCTGGCCTATTGGTCGGACGAGCCGTATCTCGGCTTAGGCCTGGCCGCGCACAGTTACGACAAGGCGCGGAAACTGCGCCGGGCGAACACGCGTGATCTAAAGAATTATCTGCAGAAAATTTTTCACCGCGAGTCTGAGCCGGAAAATGATTTCAACAAAATCATGATGGGACTGCGCAAGAACAGCGGCATTCCCGAAACGTATCTTGATGAACGCCAAAAAGCCGCCGCGCAAAAATTGGTTTCTGAGGAGCTGCTGGTCTGGCGGAATAATAATTTGTGCGCGACCAACCGCGGACGGCTGGTTTTAAATCAAGTGTTGCTGGAGTTAATGTGAAAAAATTTTGGCCAATTTTGCTGATTTTATTGCTGTTGCTGCCAGCGGCGGCCAAGGACCCGATGAAACGCGGCAAGTCCGCTTTTCAGCCCGGGCGCGCCTACCCGCAGGTGGACGTTTCCGGCTACGAAGAGCTGGAGTTCAATACCTTGGAGCAGTCCGGCGATCCGCAAAAATATCAAAACACGACCGAGTATTTAGGTCTGCCAGCTTCGGTCAAAGTATACGACGGCCTGCGCCACCGCCGCTTGATCGACCTTGAGGGCCAGATCAACGAGAAACTTTACGTGCGCTACAAAATCACCCAGGACCCCGACCTGCCGCAGGAGACGGATATTTACGTGGAGTACGATAAATTTTCGGTGTATTTTGGCAAATACGATGCCGCTCTAGTCAACGGCGATATGTTTGCGCTGGGCAAAGGTATTGACGGTTTGCACGCCGATTATCTCGACAGGGATTTTGAATTGGAAGCGATTTACGGCGAAGAGCGTTCGCACGAGCGTGAGTTTTCTTTCCAGGGCGCGGGCAAACGCGAGTACAGCCTCGGCCAGACCAATATCGTGGAGGGCACGCTGAAGATCCGCTTGAACGGCAATGAGCTTTCGGAAAACGATTACCGGGTGGATTATTTTGACGGCGTGATTGTTTTTGACAAAATTCTTTCGGTTTTGGACACGATCGAGGGTTCGTATGAATATCTGGATCCGATCGAGGATTTTTTGCCGATTTCTTCCAAGATCCGTTTGAGCGGCGTGCAGCACCGTTACAAAGCTTACCGCGGCTCCGAGCCGATCATCATCACGGCGGACGCGGTGTATCAATACGAGCCGGCGCTCAATGAGCCGGTGGCCGCGCCGCCGGAAGCCCTGCGCGCGGCGACAAGTTTTTCCTATCAAGACGGCGAGCTGCAGGTCGTGGTGCGGCGCGGCGCGGAACAGGCGGTTTATCTGCGCCATTTTGAGGAAAAAATTCCTTTGCAGCCGGCGGAGGACAGCGGCGCCTGGACTTTGACTTTGCCGTTTACGCCAGGCGAGCAAGAGACGGCGCTGGATTATGAATTTGCCGATTATACCCTGCGGCAGGAGTACTGGCTCTATTTGGAGAAGCCGGACCTTTGCATTTCCCGCGTGTCCGCTGGCTATCAGGTCCTTTTGCCGGAAGGCGCGGTGCGTTTTACGCGCGATAAATTTGCGCAGAACGAAACTTTGCATTTTACTTTTCAGACCTATGACGGCCTGCATGAAAAGATTCTGGTCAATTTTCAAAGCGACGCGCAGGAGTTGCTTTTGTCCGACGGACAGTTTATTTTAAACCGCCGCTTGGTCGAAGAAACAGCCGGCGCGAAAAATTTTTATCTGATCTTTAATCACGGCGCCGCTAATGAGACGGCGCGCAAAGTGCCTTTTGCGGTGGACTATGCGCCGGTCGAGGCTGGAGTTCTGGAAAAAATCCAGCTGGCGGATTTTCCGGTGGTTTCATTTACGGAAAAAGTTTATTTTGAGGGCGAACGGCTGATCGCCAATCAGGATTATAAATTAAATTACGCGACCGGCCTGCTGACTTTTTTGCGGCCGCTGCCGGCGGACACTTACGCTTTGAAAGTCGACTATGTTTACAATCAGACGCGCGCCGCGCAGGAAATCATCAAGGGACGTGACTCGCAGGGGCCTTATGCTCTGGCGCACGGTTTGCTGGCGCCGGGCAGCACGGCAGTCATGGTCAATAATCTCAATATGATCGAGGGCGTGGACTACACGCTGGATCCGCGCACCGGCGCGCTTAGTTTTCCGCGGCGGATCAATTCGGTCGACGCCATTCAGGTTAATTACCGTTATTTTGATTCACTGCTGCCGGCGGAGCAGCATAAAAAAGAACAATTTACGATCAGCAGTTATTATGTGCAGGAGCAGGCCAAATCGGCGGAAGGCGAGGGACTGGAATCGCACACGCTTTCCGGCGGCGACATCAGCGTAACCAGCGACGCGGGACTAACGCTAATCACTATCTCGACTAAATATTTGCCGATCGCCAAATTCGGCGAAGTGCAGGTCGACGGCGTCAAAGTCGACATACTCGCCAAATCGGAATATAACGGACAGCTGGTTATTTCTGGCAATTACACACAGGCGGACGCCAGCCGCATCAAGGTTTCTTTTGATCAGGGACAGGCTTCGCAGGCGCCGCAGATTTATTTCCGCAACAGCACTATGGCCAGGGAAATAGTTCTCGACGAGATAACCTCTTTTGCCCGGCCAATTGTTTACGGCTCGGTTGTTTTAGAAGTGCGGCGCAAAAATGATCCTTTTTATATTCCGCTGGTGCAGAACCGCGATTATATTATGGGACGGGAAAGCGATTTAATGTCGGGGCATGGCAGCAACGGCGACGCGGTCGTCACGGATAATCCTGAAGTTTGGCAGCGCGGCATTATTACGTTTATTACAGGCAATGCCTATACTCCTTATTATGCCTACAATGGTTTTGGTCCGGAGGATGATTTCCGTCTGACCTACAAAATCTCCAACGCCGAAAGCACTGACCCGGGCGATGTCCTGCATCAGACTTACGGCACGAAATTTACTTATTCGCCGGTAGACTGGCTGCGCGCCGATGTGGAGTACAACGAAAGTCACAAGCAGTATCAACGCGCCACGGCCCAGGAATCCGTCACGGATAACGGCTCCGGTTACGCCGGACAGGAAATAAATATTTTAAATTTGCTGAAAAGCAAAAGTCCAGTCTATAACAGCATGAGCAATCTGGAGATCGTCGAGGACAGCGAAAAAGTTTATATCAATGACCGCCTGCAGACCAAAAACGACAGCTACACGCTGGCCTACAACGGCGGAGTTTTGCGTTTTCATTCCGGCCTGGCCTTGTCGCCAGCCGATATAGTGCGGATCGAGTTTAGCTATTACAGCAGCGGCGTCGGCGAGCAGGAACAGTTTGATGAGAAAGCCAAAGCCGCCAAAGTCGATCTGCGCTTAAATTTGGGACAGACGGATATTTCCGCCGGCTATGTCACCGTCGACTCTAAATACGATCCGGTGGGCACTCCGCCGGCTAATTATCCGCGCGGCACGGAAGCAAAAAATATTATTATCAACTCCAAGCCGCTGGACAGATTGACCGTGTACTCGCGCCTCGAGCAACAGGACACGCTGGCTGGCACTTACGAAGACGAAACAATTAACCGTTTTCGCAACACGACTTATCAAAATTACCGCGCGGCCTATGGTTTTAACGCAAACGATAATATCGCGCTGGCCTACAACCGCACGGACGTCAACGAGCCGGCGCCCAGTCTGACCACCGCCAGTTATCTGGTGGACACGCGCCAGCAGGATTATCAGATGGATTTGAATGTCGGCCCCGACGCTTTCCGCACGGGGATTTTCCTGCGCAACGCCGAATCTTTTACTGATGAGCTGGATAAAGACAGCCCCGAAAAAACTTTCAACCGCAACGCGCGTTTGACCAATTTTTTCCGGCCTTTGAACGACCTGACTTTTTCCAGCTCGCTGGCGCGGAATATTGACGAGCAGCACAAGGCTATTTTTAGTTACAGCGAGTCGCAGGCTTACTCGGAGGCGGTCCGCTACAATCCCTGGACGATTGACAGCAGCTTTGAGTACGCCGGCGCGGATTATCTCACCGAACAGCAGGCCGCGACGAACACCAAAACGATTGGCAATGACCGCAAGCAGATTTTTAATTTTTCTTTCCGCCGTCCGCCGGAATTTTCCAGCAAATTGTTTGAAGAATTTTATCTGCATTATGACAACACTTACGCCAGCACGGCCACCGATCTCTATCAACAAATGCCCAATATTGCGCGCCAGCAAAATTTCAACGGGACACTGCGGCCTTACGACATTATTTCTTTCAGCTATGATGACCGCTACAGCCGCGGCGTGCTGGAGAATCATAATCGCACGGATTATTATCAGGAGAACGCTTATAAATTTTCGCGTTTTTATCCGGCCAAATATCTTGGTTTTTTACCGGCGGACTTCTTGATCGTCAACAAAGTGGAATTTACGCGCCGGCTCAATCAGAACGCGCGCGATATAGAAAACAGCGCCACGCGCCGCACCTATACGCTGGATCATTACAATACGCTGCTACAAAGCTACTCGCTAAATCCGCTGGATCGCCTGATCTTAAATTTGGATTTCAACAGCAAAATGACCGAGCGTTTGAGCGAAACCTTGTACACTGACGGTTTGGCCGCGGTGGAAAGCGTCGAGCCGGAAGACACGCAGGCCGTAAAATTGAACTACGCGCTGACCGAGTTTTCTTTTTTGAAAAACATCAATTACACCTGGCAGATGGATTTGGCGCAGCGCCGCATTAACCGGCGCAATACTTATCAGGATGGACGGGTCAGTATCAACCGCGATGATCTAGACAGCGGCACGAGCAAAATGAATTTGAATTACAATTATTTTACTTCGTTTACCAACACGCATTATTTGACCATGCTGGAAGAATTCCGGCGCAATACCGGAGACAACAGCGGCACGCGCTATTCTTACGGACAGACCGATGAGATCGACGTGCGCTACGCCGTGCCTCATACGCAGCTGGGGTTGACTTACGGTTTTAACCGCATTTTCAATAAACAGTTTGACCTCAGCGGCGAGGTGATCGGCAAAACCACTTTGCTCGAGCGCGACTACCGCGGCCGCCTGCTGCGTTACGATGACACTAACCGCTTTACCGTTGATTACACGCCCTGGCAGGAATTAGTGCTGGACGCCTCGATGTACTTCCGGCATATCGCGCAAAATATTCAAACCGGCCGCCGCACGCCGACATTTAATAATGTGCATGACGAAATCAGCGC
>JAITIE010000066.1 GCA_031279615.1 Candidatus Margulisiibacteriota bacterium
GCGTTTTGGATTTTCTCCTTGGCCGAAGCGGAAAAAGCGTGCGCCTGCACGGTCAAGGCGGTTTTTAATTCGCCATTGCCCAAAACTTTTAGCAGGCCGGAATTTTTTTTCACCACGCCAGACTCGATCAAACTTGCCAAGTTGACAACTCCGTCTTTTTCACCAAAAGCCAAATTAGCAACATTGACAACGCTGTACGCCAATTTATTATGCGGGCGAAAACCACGCAGTTTGGGTGTGCGTTTGTACAGGGGCTTTTGTCCGCCTTCGTGGCCGCTATAGACGCCGCCGCCCGCGCGCGAACCCTGGCCTTTGTGGCCGCGGCCGGACTGCTGGCCGACTCCCGAAGCATGACCGCGTCCCAGACGTTTGGTCTTTCTCCTGGCGCCCCGATCCGGACGCAATTGATTAAGCTTTAACATCGGTTTCTCCCTTGGACGCACTCGCATCGGCGGCAATATTGATGCTGTAAGTTTTGTCGCCGCTGAAAATCAGGCGCTCGCTGGCATTGTACGTCGACAGCCTCACGCCGCGCAAATCCTCAATGGTTTTCTGATCCAGCAGCTGGCTCAAAGCGTAAATCGTCGCGCGCGCCGCATTGACCGGCGAAGAAGAGCCTTTGGATTTGGCCACCACATCTTTGATGCCGGCCAGTTCCAGCACAGAACGCACCGCGCCGCCGGCGATCACGCCCGTGCCTTTGCGCGCCGGTTTGAGAATGACGCGCGAAGCTTCGTACTTGCCCTCGATCTCGTGCGGTATGGTCGTGCCAAAAAACTTGACCGAAACCTGCGATTTTTTCGCGGCTTCGATGGCCTTGCGTATCGCTTTGGGCACCTCGATCGATTTGCTCACGCCAAAACCGACCTTGCCCTTGAGATCGCCGACTACCACCGCGGCGCGGAAACGCATATTTTTGCCGCCCTTGACTACTTTGGTCACGCGGTCAATGGAAATAACTCTTTCCTGCTGATCCGACTCTCTTGCATTAAAATCTCTTTCTGACATTCACTAACTCCCTTTTAAATTATTAAACTTAGAACTCCAATCCGCCCGCCCGCGCGGCGTCGGCCAAAGCCTTGATCTTGCCGTGATACAAATAACGCCGGCGGTCAAAATTTACTTTTTTCAGGCCGGCGGCCAGCGCTTTTTGGGCAATATCCGCGCCGACTTTTTTAGCGGTCTCTATATTATTTTTGTCCTCTTTACCGGACACCGCGTAAGCCAGCGTCACGGACTTTATATCATCAATAATCTGCGCCGTAATTCGGCGGATCGATTTGTGCACCGCCAGACGCGGACGTTCAGCCGTGCCTTTGATTTTTTTTGCTCTTGCCGATACTTTGTTTAACCTTGCCATTATAATACACCTTTCTCAATGCGGCGCTATTTCGCGGCTTTGCCGGCCTTGCGCTGGATTACTTCGTCTATATAACGTATGCCTTTGCCCTTGTACGGCTCCGGCCCGCGTATCGCGCGGATATTGGCGGCCACCTGCCCGACCAGCTGCTTGTCCGCGCCCTCGATAGTCAAAACATTGTTGTCCACTTTAAAAGCAATGCCCGGCACCTCCGGAAACTCCACATCGTGCGAGTAGCCCATTTGAATATTTAAGCCCTTGCCTTTGGCCTGCATGCGGTAACCGACGCCTTCCCAGGTCAAAGTCTTGACAAAACCTTTGGTCACGCCAAGCACCATATTATTGAGCAGGACGCGGTAAGTGCCGTGCAGCGCGGAAGTTTGTTTTTCCGCATCGGTCATGGCCAGCGCCAGCGCGTTTTCTTTTTTCTCAATCTTGATGTCCTTGCGAAAATCACCGCTCAGCGTTCCTTTCGGACCCTTGACCGAGATTTTGTAAATCACGCCGGCGTCTTGAATATTGACATCCACGCCCTGCGGAATAACTACCGGCAGCTTGCCTACGCGACCCATGTTTCTCCTCCTACCACATCCGGCAAATTGCTTCGCCGCCGGTCTTTTTTAGACGGGCTTCTTTGCCGGACAACACGCCTTTTGGCGTGGTTAAAATTATCGCGCCGTAACCGTTGCGCACACGCGGAATCTTGTCTTTGGGCAAATAGACGCGGCGGCCAGGTTTGCTGAGACGCTCGATATGATTCAAAACCTTTTCGCCCGCCGGACCGTATTTCAGGGTTACTTTTAAATAATAATGCGCCACGCCTTCTTTTTGATAAGACTCCACTTCGCTGATAAAACCCTCACGCTTCATCACATTTAGCACGGCCTGCCGCAGCTTGGAAAACGGCAGCTCGACCTGCTTGAACCCGACGGCTGAACCGTTGCGGATTATGGTGATCATGTCGCCCAAAGAATCAGTTGTGCTCATAGTTTCTCCTTACCAACTCGTTTTACGCACGCCGGGGATTTTGCCCTGCGCCGCATACTCACGAAAACAAACGCGGCAAATATTAAAAAAACGCAGGAAGCCGCGCGGCCGCCCGCAAATCTGACAGCGGTTGTGCTGTCGCACCGCAAATTTCGGCTTTCTTTTCGCTTTTTCTTTCATTGACGTTTTGGCCATCAAACTCTCCTTTATTTTCTAAACGGCATTCCCAATTTTTCCAAAAGGAAATACGCCTCTTTATTTGTCCGCGCGGTCGTGCAAATCGTGATGTCCATGCCGGTCAGTTTTTGCACCTGCTCAAACTTAATCTCCGGAAAAACAATCTGCTCCTGAATGCCCAGCGAATAATTGCCGCGGCCATCAAAAGAATTTTTGGGCACGCCGCGGAAGTCGCGCACTTTCGGCAACGCCAGATTTAAGAGCTTGGACAAAAAATCGTACATTTTATTTTTGCGCAGTGTCACTTTGCAGCCGATCGCCAGATTTTCTCTCAATTTAAAATTGGAAATCGCTTTTTTGGACTTGCTGACCACCGCTTTTTGGCCGGTGATTTGCTGCAACTCGTCCACAAAAATATCCACGTTTTTCACGTTTTCGGTGGCGATCTTACCCAAGCCGCGGTTGACCACGACCTTGGTGATCTTCGGCACCATCATCGGATTGGCGTAATTGAATTCCCGCATCATCGCCGGCACAATTTCTTTTTTATATAATTCTTTCAGATCTAACATTTTTACTCCCACTACTTGTCAATAACCGCGGCGCATTTTTTGCAATAACGCACTTTTTTGTCTTTGACCGTTTTAAAGCCCACGCGCACCGCGGCTTTGCAGGCCGGACAAACTATCCGCACGCGCGCCGCCGGTATTGGCAGTAATTTATCAATGATGCCGCCAGCATGACCCTGCGTCGGCTTGGTGTGCCTTTTGACTTTGTGCACATTGTCCACCAGCAGCTGCCTCTCGTCCGGAAAAACCTCCAGCACTTTATCCTGCCGTCCTTTGTCCTTGCCGGACAGCACTTTGACTAAATCGCCTTTTTTTATCTTGCTTGCCATGTTCTCTCCTACAGCACTTCCGAGGCGCGCGAAATAATTTTCGCATAGCCTTTGTCTTTGAGCTCGCGGGCCACCGGTCCAAAAATACGCGTGCCTTTCGGCTCTTTGGTTTTCGGATCGATAATCACGCAGGCATTATCGTCAAAACGTAAATACGTGCCGTCGGGACGGCGCAGTGGCTTTTTGGTGCGCACGACCACCGCTTTTTGCACCTCGGCTTTTTTAACGCTCATGCCGACCGAGGCTTTTTTAATAACCACCGTCACGACCGCGCCAACCGACACTTCTTTTTGATAAGAATTACCCGGCACGTGCATGATCAGCGCCTCGCGCGCGCCGCTGTTGTCCGCCACCACCATTCTAGATTCACGCTGTAACATTATTTTTTCGCTCCTTAACTTAAACCTTGTCAATATTTTCCAAACTGTTTTCCACTTTGGTTTCCAAAGACTTGGCGCTCTTTTTCACAATCTCCACCAGCCGCCAGGTTTTGGTCTTGCTCAAACGGCGGGTTTCCATAATCAACACTTCGTCGCCCGGCTGAGCCGCATTTTGCTCATCGTGAGCATGAAATTTATTGCTCACCGTGATAATTTTGCCAAACTGCGGGTGGGCTTTTTGCGCGTCCACCTGCACGACAATGGTCTTATTCATTTTACTGCTGACCACGATTCCCTGACGGGTTTTTTTTGCTCCGCGCATTATTTACGTTTCTCCTTTTTCGCCGGTTTTTTCTCCGTTTTTTTCGCGTCTTTTTTTCCGGCCTTTTTGGTTTTTTGCTTCGGCTCTTTTTCTTTTGATTCTTTTTCCGGCTTTGCTTCCCTGCTGTCTTTGTCTTTCTTTTCTGTTTTTTCCACCGGCGCCTCTATTTTTTTTGCTTTGCTTTCCACCGGCGGCAGCGTCGCGGCAAAAGTTAGCAGGCGCGCCACGGTTTTTTTCAGTTTTTTAAATTCCGAAATGTCTTTCTGCTCGCCGCGCAACAGTTTTTGTTTTTTCTCAAAATATTCTTTTTTCAGCTCCGCGACTTTTTTCTCCAGCGCGGCTCTGTCCATTTTTTTTATTTCTTCCCAGGTCAGCATTTATTTCTCCTCAATTACTCCGCCGCCACAAATTTTACGTGACAGGGCAGCTTGTGGCCGGCGGACAAGAGCGCTTTTTGCGCCGCCGCGCCAGCCAAACCGCTTAGCTCAAACAACACTTTGCCAGCGCGTACTTTGGCCACCCAAAGCGCCGGCGCGCCTTTGCCTTTGCCCATGCGCGAATCGGCCGGACGCTGTGTGACCACATGATCGGGAAACACGCGGATCCAAATCTTGCCGCCCTTGAGCACATGATGCGTGATCGCTTTGCGCGCCGCCTCTATCTGCCGGCTGGTCAAGGCGCAATTATCCAAAGACATTAAGCCGTACTCGCCGAACGACACTTTCGTGCCGCGCGAAGCCACGCCGCGATTTTTACCGCGCTGTTGCTTGCGGTATTTCGTGCGCTTAGGCATTAACATTTTCTTTTTCCTCCTCTATCTCCACAGCCGAGGGTTTCAAATCCAGCTTCACGTCTTTTTTGTCCAAAATATCGCCTTTGTACACCCAGACTTTCACGCCGATCTTACCGTAAGTGGTCTGCGCTTCAGCCACCGCATAGTCCACGTCCGCGCGGAAAGTATGCAGCGGCACGCGGCCTTCGCGGTACCATTCCGTGCGGGCAATCTCCGCGCCGCCCAGTCGTCCGGACACCATGACTTTGATGCCCTGCGCGCCGGATTTCAGCGCTTTGGTAATAATCTGCTTCATCGCGCGGCGGAAAGCGATGCGGCGCTCCAGCTGCGAGGCCACGTTTTCAGCCAGCAAAATCGCGCAAGTGTTCACATTGGGCGATTCATTGATATTGAGCTGCACATTTTTGCCAGTCAGTCTTTGCAATCGCTGTTTAAAAATTTCCGCGTCCGCGCCGCCCTTGCCGATAATCATGCCTGGCCGCGCCGCAAAAATATCCACGGTGATCTGATTGACTTTGCGTTTAATCAGCACACGCGAAACGCTGGCTTTGCTTAATTTGGCCAGCACAAAATCCTCAATCTTTTGGTCTTCCAGGAAACATTTGGAAAACTCTTTTTTGGGCGCGTACCAAACGCGATCCCACTCTTTGTTGATACCCAGTCTCAACGACCGCGGATCCGATTTGTGCCCCATCACCTGCTCCCTTCTTGCACGGCTATCCTGATATGCGACGTATATTTTTTTATCCGCTGCGCGCGGCCTTTGCCGCCGGCTCGCCAGCGTTTGAGCAGCGCGCCGCTATTGGCCACCGCCTGCGCGATCACCAAATTGTCCTTGGCCAGCTTGTTGTTGTGCTCCGCGTTGGCAATCGCCGATTTTAAAACTTTTTCAATATAGCGGGCGGCCGAATGCGGCAAAAATTGCAGCGTCGTCAAACCCGCCGCGGCGTTCTGGCCACGGATCAATTTCAAAATCCGGTCTGCTTTGCGCGGCGAAATGCGCACCATTTTAGCCTCAGCCTTAACCAAGCCAGTTTTTTTAAGCGGCGTGTCCGGCGTTGATTTTTTTTCCGGCGCCGTGACTTCAGCCGGAGCTTTTTTAGCCGCCGTTTTTTTTGCTTTTTTCTCAGACATTAGGCGGCTCCCTCTTCTTTTTTCTGCGTGCCGCCGTGCGCTCTAAAGGCGCGCGTGTGCGCAAACTCGCCCAGCTTGTGCCCGACCATATTTTCCGTGATGTAAATCGGAATATGTTTATTGCCGTTGTGCACCGCGATCGTATGTCCGACAAAATCCGGAAAAATCGCCGAGCGGCGCGACCAGGTTTTGATCAGTTTTTTCTCGCCGGCTTCGTTCATTTTCTGCACTTTTTTCAGCAGATGTTCGTCGCAAAACGGTCCTTTTTTTGACGATCTAGACATTTCCTCTCCTTATTTCTTTTTCCGGCGAATGATCAGCTTCGTCGAAGGTTTTTTCAGTTTGCGGGTCTTTTTACCCAGAGCCGGTTTGCCCCACGGGGTCATTGGCCCGGGGTGGCCGACCGGAGCGCGGCCTTCGCCGCCGCCGTGCGGGTGCTCCACCGGATTCATCACTGAACCGCGGACTTCCGGACGCAGGCCTTTCCAGCGCGCGCGTCCGGCCTTGCCCAGCTTGATATTGAAATGATCCTCATTGGACACCACACCGATAGTCGCGCGACATTCCTGCCGCACCAGCCGCAGCTCCGAAGACGGCAGACGCAACACCGCGTAATCGCCTTCTTTGGCCATCAACTGAATCGAGACACCGGCGGAACGCGCCAGCTGAGCGCCTTTGCCCGCGGTCAGCTCCACATTGTGCACGACCGTGCCAACCGGTATGGCTCCCAGCGGCAAAGCATTGCCCGGATGAATATCCGCGTCCTGACCGGACAGCACAGCGTCGTTCACTTTCAAACCGCGCGGCGCCAAAATGTATCTTTTCTCACCATCGGCATAACTCAAAAGCGCGATATGCGCGGTGCGATTGGGGTCGTATTCTATAGAAACAACTTTGGCGGGAATGTTGTCTTTTTCGCGTTTGAAATCGATCCGGCGGAAAAAGTTTTTGCCGCCGCCGCCTTTGTGCCGGCAGGTAATTTTGCCCTGATTATTGCGGCCAGAAGTTTTCTTGGCGACAGTCAGCAGACTTTTCTCCGGCTTGTCAGTCGTGAGCTCCGCAAAATCATACAGAATAGTGTTTCTGCTGGCATTGCAAATCGGTTTTATTCTCCTAACACCCATCCTGCGCTCCCGTTAACCTAACAACGCGTCAATTTTCTGACCAGCCTTGAGATACACGACTGCTTTTTTGCGGTCGGATTCCTGCCCGGCAATGCGTCCGTAATGACGTTTTTTGCCGGAAACATTCTGCGTGTTTACCTTGGCCACTTTGACACCGTAAATTTTTTCCACCGCGCTGCGCACAGCGACTTTGGTCGCGCCGCGGTCTACAATAAATGTATAAACATTTTTGCCCAGCTCCACATTGCTTTTTTCCGTTACCACCGGCTTGACCAGCGTTTCGTAAACACTCATCCTAACGTTTCCTCCAGTTTGCGCACCGCCGCCTCAGTCACAAAAAATTTGTCATACTTCAACAAAGCGTAAACCGAAATATTTTTGACATTTTCAGTTTTAATCGTCGGAATATTCCGGCCGGCTTTGGCCGCGTTTTCCGTCAGCACCTCATCAACAAACAAAGCTTTGTCCGCCACTTTGAAACTGCGCAAAACCGCGCTCATTTCTTTGGTCTTGGGCTGTGCGATATCCAGATTTTTCAAAACGATCATGTTGTCCTTTTTGTCCGTCAGCGCCGAGCGCAGCGCCGCTTTTTTCATGCTCTTGTTCAAAAAGAAAGCATAATCGCGCGGCTTCGGCCCCATAGAAACGCCGCCGCCCGGGATCAACGGAGAACGGCTGGAGCCGCGCCTGGCGTTGCCAGTGCCTTTCTGCGCAAACGGTTTCCGACCGCCGCCGCGCACCTCGGACTTGGTCAAAGTGCTGTGCGTGCCGGAACGCGCCGCCGCCAGATAACTCAACACGGCCTGATGCAGTAAACCTCTATTCACTTTCACGCCAAAAACTTTTTCATTCAGCGTCAACGAACCAACAGCCTGGCCGCCCAGATCAAAAACTTTTACTTCTGACGTCATTGCCCAAACCTCTTATTTAACAGCTATTTTTCCAGCGTCGTATTCGGCATGGCGGTTGCTTACAACAACCAACCCGTTTTTCGGGCCCGGTATAGCGCCGCTGACAAGAATAACATTTTTGTCGCTCAAGACCTCTACGACCTTGAGGCCGCGGATTGTAACACGGGCATTGCCCATCTGTCCAGGCATTTTGGCGCCACAGGGAATACGTCCGCCGCGGTCCATGAAACGCTGTGAGCCGGTGATGCGGTTGTTTTTAGAGCCGTGACTGCGCGGACCGATCGTGAAACCGTGCCGCTTGATCGCGCCTTGAAAACCCTTGCCGATGCTGGAGCCGGTCACGGAAATTTTTTCACCAGCCGCAAAAATATCGCAGTTTAAAACACTGCCCGCCGGAATATCCAGCGTCTCCGGCACGCGCACTTCGCGGATATATTTTTTGGCTTTTTCCAAACCGATCTTTTTGGCGGCGCCTAAGTCAGCCTTGCCGGATTTTTTCAAATCGAGAAAACCCAGCTTCAGCGCCGCATAGCCGTCTTTTTCCGTTTTTTTCTTGGCCTGCAAAACCACGCACGGGCCGCACTCCACCGCGGTGACCGCCTGCGCGCGTCCGTCATCGGTGAAAATCTGCGTCATGCCGATCTTTCTGCCCAGTAAGCTTTTCATGTCCAATCCTCTCTTAACTCTTGATCTCGATATCCACGCCGGCTGGCAAATCCAGCTTGGTCAGCGCGTCAATCGTGGTGGCCGGCGGGTCGATAATATCGATCAGCCGTTTGTGCACGCGCAAATCAAAATGCTCGCCGGAATTTTTATTGGCGTGCGGCGATTTCAAAACAGTCCAGCGCTTGATGTCCGTCGGCAACGGTATCGGTCCCAGCACTTTGGCGCCGGAACGCTGTGCGGTGTGCACGATCCGGCCAGAAGACTGATCCAGCAAAGCGTGGTCAAAAGACCGCAGTTTGATCCGCACCGTGTGATTGGAAGTTGTTTTAGTTTTTGCTTTGACTGCCACGGTATACCTCTCTTAATTTCCTTTATATTTACTGACGATTGCCTCGGTGACGTTTTTCGGCGCCTCCTCGTAATCGGAAAATTCCATCGTATAAGTGCCGCGTCCCTGCGTTTTACTGCGCAGGTCTGTGGAGTAGCCAAACATTTCCGCCAGCGGAACTTTGGCCTTGATAATCTGCGAACCGCGAATGGACTCCATGCCTTCGATGCGTCCGCGGCGGCTGCTCAGATCGCCGATCACATCGCCGGAATTAATCTCCGGCACTTCCACCTCGACTTTCATGACCGGCTCCAGCAAGACCGGATGACATTTCGGCACGCCTTCTTTGATGGCCAGATTTGCCGCCAGCTGGAAAGCGATATCTGAAGAGTCCACGTCATGGTAAGAGCCGTCGAACAAAGAAACTTTCACATCGACCAGCGGGAAACCGGCCAGCACACCGGAAGCCAGAGCGTTTTTCGCGCCCTTGTCCACCGGAGTGATGAATTCGCGCGGCACAACGCCGCCGACAATTTCATTGACAAACTCGTAGCCTTTGCCTTTTTCATTGGGCTCGATGCGCAGCCAGACATGGCCGTACTGGCCGTGGCCGCCGGATTGCTTGATATGCTTGCCTTCCTGCTCGACCGACTTGCGGATCGTCTCGCGGTAAGCCACCTGCGGTTTGCCGACATTGGCCTCAACTTTGAATTCACGCACCAGCCGGTCAACGATAATCTCCAAATGCAGCTCGCCCATACCGGAAATAATCGTCTGCTGGGTCTGCTCATCGGTGCGCACCTTGAAAGTCGGGTCTTCCTCGGCCAGTTTTTTGAGCGCCTCGCCCATTTTTTCCTGATCGGCTTTGGTTTTCGGCTCGATCGCCACGTCAATAACCGTTTCCGGAAAAGTCATCGCTTCCAGCACGATGTTGTTGCCATCCGCGGCAATAGTGTTGCCAGTCGTCGTGTCTTTCAAACCGATCACGCCGCAAATATCGCCGGCGTGCACTTCGTCGATCTCCTCGCGTTTATTGGAATGCATCAGCACCAGACGGCCGACGCGTTCTTTGGAGCCTTTGGTCGTATTCACCACATAAGAGCCGGACTGCAAAGCGCCGGAATAAATGCGCACGTAAGTCAGCCGCCCGACAAAAGGGTCCGTCGCCACCTTGAAAGCCAGGCCGACAAATTTTTCAGCGTCGCCGACCTTGACTGTTATTTCCTCGCCGGTGTCCGCATCGGTGCCGAAAACCGGCTTTTCCAGCGGGGTAGGCAGATAATCGCAGACCGCGTCCAGCAGCGGCTGAATCGAAGTATTTTTAAAAGCCGAACCGCAGGTCATCAGGACAAAATCCGTCTTGATCACGCCGGCGCGCAAGCCTTTCTTGATCTCCGCGGGGGTCAGGCTGGATGGATCGGCCATGTATTTTTCCAGCAAAGCCTCGTCCTGCTCGGCGGCGGCTTCGATCAGTTTTTCACGGTAGGCCGGGATTTTGTCTTTTAATTCTTCCGGCACTTCGTCCGAGTATTCCAGCTCCGTGCCTTTCTCGCCTTTGTTGTAAATCGCCCGCATGTTGACCAGATCAAAAACGCCCCGAAAATTATCCTCCGCGCCGATCGGCAGCTGGATCGGTATCGGCCGGCCATTTAGTTTGTCCACGATCTGTTCTTCCACGCGGTAAAAATTGGCGCCGACGCGGTCCATCTTATTGACGAAAACAATACGCGGCACTTTGTACCTGGTGGCTTGACGCCAGACCGTCTCTGACTGCGGCTGCACCGCGCCCACCGCGCAGAACACCGCAACCACGCCGTCCAGCACGCGCAAAGAACGCTCCACTTCCACGGTGAAGTCCACGTGGCCGGGCGTGTCAATCAAATTGACGCGGTGTTTAATATTGTCTTTATTCCAAAAGCAGGTGGTCGCCGCGGAAGTGATCGTGATGCCGCGCTCCTGCTCCTGCACCATCCAGTCCATGATCGCCGCGCCGTCATGCACCTCGCCGATCTTGTGCGACACGCCGGTATAAAACAAGATGCGCTCGGAAAGCGTGGTCTTGCCCGCGTCGATATGCGCGGCAATGCCGATATTTCGCGTGTCTTTTAACTCTACCTGTCTAGCGCCCAATTTCCTGCTCCTTTATCTCAAAGACCAAACACAAGTCTAATATCTAAAATGCGCAAAAGCTTTATTGGCTTCGGCCATTTTGTGCGTGTCGTCTTTTTTCTTGATCGCCGCGCCCGTGTTGTTGAACGCGTCCAGCATTTCCGCGGCGGCGCGTTCGACCATATTTTTACCTTTGCGCGCGCGCGCGGCTGTGATAAACCAGCGGATGGCCAGCGACTGCGCCCGCTCCGGACGGACTTCCACCGGCACCTGATAGTTGGCGCCGCCGACGCGGCGGGATTTTACTTCCATGACCGGCTTGAGGTTATTGACCGCTTCATTGAAAACCTCGATGCCGGATTTTTTAGTTTTCTCGCCCAGCAAATCGATCATGCCGTACACGATGCTCTCCGCTTTGGAACGCAGGCCTTTCAGCATGATTTTGCTAATCGTCTCGGACACCAAATAACTATTGTAAACAGGATCGGGATTTTTAACTCTTTTGACCGCTCGATTTCTTCTCGACATCTATCCTCTCCTTATTTCTTCTCGGGCTTTGGCCGTTTGGCGCCGTACTTGGAGCGTCCCTGCCGGCGTTTCTCCACGCCGAGCGTGTCCAGCGCGCCGCGCAAAATATGGTAACGCACACCGGGCAGATCTTTCACGCGTCCGCCGCGAATCATCACGATCGAGTGTTCCTGCAGATTGTGCCCCTCGCCCGGAATATAGGCGGTGACTTCTTCTTTATTGGACAGCACCACGCGCGCGACTTTGCGCAGAGCGGAATTTGGTTTCTTGGGAGTAGTCGTGTAAACTTTCATGCAGACGCCGCGTTTCTGAGCGCAGGACGCCATGGCGGGAGATTTAGTCTTGCTGACATTTTTTCTCCGGCCTTTTTTGATCAATTGATTTATCGTTGCCATTTAAAATTTCTCCTTGACCAACAATTAAGCGCATAACTTCCCTTTCCCGCAGTTTAACGGCAAAAGGGCGGTTATTATAAGCAAGGGGCAGGAAATTGTCAACGCGAAAATCAGCAACTCCAATTTTCTAGTTTGCCGAATATCCTTTACTACTGTATATGCCGTGCGCTCAAGTTTACCCAAATACGGCGCAGTGTCCTGCGTTTGTTCAAATACTTTTGTTTGTTGAATATTTTTGACATAACTTATTAATTATATAACATTCATGGCCTCCCCTGAATTCAGGGGAGGCTGGCTGACGCGTAAGCGGCAGACTGGTAGGGTGTTTCGCCGCAGGCGAAACGTTAATAAACAGACAAAATTCCGCGCGGGCAAATGACACAAAATTGCCTTGTCTATCAATATCTTGCCGATACAGTTTGTGTAAATATCTGTTGTTGCTCGCTGGTGAGCATGGTATAGGCTTGTCTCTGCTTCAGCCAGTCCTGAACTACTTTCTTTTCTAATTCAACATTCAAAGTGTAAAGTGTAAGATCATATGCTGTTGCTATCTTTTTAAAAACATCATTGCCGGATCTTGATTCTAGATTTTGGTACAGAGAATACACGGCTTTCACCATATCGTAAGCGACAGGATTTGTGGGATGCGTGTATAGATTTACCAGAATATCCGTAATATCACTAATGGCTTTATTATTTAACCTTGTTGCTGGTATCAGTGCTGCTTGTTCGCGGACTTGGTTAATGCCTGTCTGGTCGAAATCCGTTTTCCGGCGACCCATCTCAGCCAATAATGCGTCAAGTGTGGACGCGGTAATTTCCTGATGGCCATTAGTTGTGTATGCTCCTTCATAACTTAACGTATATTGTCCATTTTGCTGATTGTATGTCAATACGGCCTTGTGGTCTCTTACTGGATTTGTCCTAGAATTCTCTAACAAAAAACTAATCTTATTAAACTCCGCATCCACCGCCGCGGCGATGCCTTGCTTTACAAAATCTTTAATATTCGCCTCGGTCACTCTGCCGCGGTCTGTGATGAATTTGAGAGCCGTGGCGTAAGGCGCGGAGTCGCTTCCCAGAAACTTTGCCGCCTGCA
>JAITIE010000131.1 GCA_031279615.1 Candidatus Margulisiibacteriota bacterium
CTTCCGGCCAAACCATTGCTGCTGACTATAGATGACGGCTATCAGGACGCCTATGTTGCTTATGAGATTTTGCGGCAGCGGGGGCTGAAAGCCGTGTTTTTTGTGACGACCCGCTATCTGGGCGACGGCCGGCATTTGACCGTGGTGCAGCTGCGGGAAATGGCGCGCGGCGGCATGGAGATCGGTTCGCACAGCATCTCGCATCCGGATCTGACCGCGCTGTCCCTGGCGAATTGTAAAAAGGAGATTACGGAGAGCAAACGTTTTCTGGAGGAGTTGCTGGGCAAAAAAATAATCTCGTTTTGTTATCCTGCGGGACGGGTCAATGCCGATGTGCGCCGGCTGGTGAAAAACAGCGGTTATTTGTACGCGCGGACGACGCGCCCCGGCTTTGGTGATTTGGACACAGAGCCGCACACTTTGCGCGTGTTTAGAGTGCGCGATAATACGCAGGCCGATGAGCTTCTGCGGCAAATTGAAACCAGTAAATAATCACTTGGCAAATTAAGCAAAAAAACAAAAAATAAGTTAAAATTAAACTATGCAAAAGGAGATTAAAGTTTATATTGAAAACTCTGTAATTGGTGGTTATTTTGACAAGGAGTTTATGGAGCCGACACGCAAACTCTTTGATCTGTTCAGAAAAGGTATTTACAAGCCGGTTATTTCTGAACATGTGCTTACGGAATTGAACGATGGGGCGCCAGACAATGTGAAGGCAAATTTAGAAACACTACCCTATGAAAAAACATTGGTCACAAAAGAGATGTACGCTTTGACTGATAAATATATGGCAGAGAAAATAGTTAGTGAGAATTATCACAGCGATGCTTTGCATATATCCATTGCTACCGTCTTAAATGTAAATCTGCTAGTGAGTTGGAACTTCAGGCACATTGTTAATTATGTTAAAATTAAGCTGTTCAATGCGATAAACATTAGAGAAGGGTATAACCTTTTAGAGATTAGAACGCCGCAGGAGGTAATAGAAAATGATTAAGAAAGAATTTGACTGCCTAGAATTCAAGGATAGGTTATACGCCAACTTACGTAAAAAAACTGCTGGTATGAATGCTGACCAGTACATAGCCTTTATTCATTCTGAGGCTCAGAAATACGAAGTCAGTATGGGAAAAGCAAAATAATCAGACACAATACTCGTTAAAAATGAGACAGGGCTATCGCCATAAATTGGGGCTTGACAATCTAAACTATTTCATATATCATACTATTCAGATATGATAAATATTATAACGGCAAAGGAGTAAAAGCATGGCGGACAAGAAAAAGAAATTATCCCTGATCGTTTTCAGCGGGGACTATGACAAGGCTTTTGCGGCGTTCACGATAGCGTCCGGCGCCGCGGCTCTGGATTATGAGGTGAATTTGTTTTTCACCTTTTTCGGACTGGACATCATTAAGAAAAAACGCGGACGGCATTTTTTGGGCAAAGGTTTCCGCGCCCGCTTCTTCAATTTCCTGCTGGGCGGCCGGAACAATTTGCCGCTCTCCCGCCTGAATTTTGCGGGCTTGAGTCCGCTGCTGCTCGGCAATCTGGCCAAGAAGCGCAATGTGGCCGGCGTTGATGAATTGATCGACGCGTCCATAAAATTGGGCGTGAATTTTTACGCCTGCGAGACGGCGGGGGTAATTCTCGCTCTGCAAAAGGACGATTTTATCCCCGAGGTCAAAAAAATAATCGGCATCGGCTCGTTTTTGGAATTACAGGAAGGCGGCACGACGCTGTTTATTTAGGCTATGGCAACGCAGTATTTGGATATTACCCAAGAGCATTGCCCGATGACTTTCGTGAAAACGAAGTTCGCCTTGAGCCAGCTGCGTGACGGCGATATTCTGGAAGTGCTGTTGACCGCTGGCGAGCCGCTGGAAAATGTGCCGCGTTCGGCGCGCGAGCAGGGCTTTCAGATTTTGAGCATTGAGCGCGTCGATGCGGCGGTGCACAAAGTGACACTAAAAAAATAAAACGGTTATCGAGCAGACCTCTGCAGATAAAATAAATAAAGCAGAGGTTTGTTATGTTACAAAAAGTCATTGCCGGTTTAGCTGCTGATTTGCGGGAAAAAACTGAGCCGAAAAATCCCGCGGCGGAAATTTCCGCGCCGGAGCTTTTGGCCGAAAATATCAGTCTGGAAAATAAGCTGGAGTTTCTGCGCGGGCAGCTGGCCGGCAGCGAAGCCGAGGAGCTTACGGTATTCGGGCGTATCCGCCAGCTTTATGCCGACTATACAGCGCAGGGCAAGCAGCTGGATTTTCTCATTGAATATGAAAAATGGTTCGACCGGCGTTTTGGCAATACGCATACCAAGGGTAACCTGACCGCGGATTTTTCCCACACGGCTTTCAACAGCCTGATCGCGCTGATCCATAAAGCCTTAAAAGCAGATGAGAAAAATTATATTGTGCTGCCGGTGGGACAGGGCGCTTCCGGCGCGCTGGAGCGTCTGCACAAAATACTGGGGCTGGATATTGCGCCCGCCGCTTTGGAGCGTGTGGCTGGCGCCGGGCGGACGCGCCTGCTGGAGTTGAAAAATCAACTTAAAAGATTTGCGGAGCAAAAAAGCCGCTGGGAAACTAAATACAAAGAGACCAGGAGAGAAGAAGATAAAAAATGGCTGCCAGCCGAGATTGACGCGCTGGATGAAGGCATTGCCGCTGTTAATAAACTGAGCGACGACTGGATCAAAGAATTTATTCCAGCCCGGTACCGGCCGGTAGTTTTGATCACCGGACAGGAACATCATGGCAATACACTGCCCTATGACGGCACGCTGGCGGATAAAATTATCGTGCCGTTCGTGTCCGGCACGGTGGATATTGATCTGGCGGCTTATGAAAAACTTTTGCAGGATTTGCGCGCGCAGGGACGGAAAATAATTGTCTCTTTTTCCGCGGCGTCCAATGTCACCGGACAGCTGACGGATATTCAGACCACCGCCGCGCTGGCCAAAAAATATGGCGCGCTGACAATTTACGATTACGCCGCGGCGCTGGCTTACGTGCCGATAGACTTGAGCCCGCGCACGGAGGACGGACACCCGCTGATCGACGCGGTGGTCGCCTCACCGCACAAACTGCCCGGCGGTCCGGGCAGCGCCGGACTGCTGGTATTCAACAAAGCTATTTACCCGGCGCAGCTGTACCCCACCAATAAAGCTGGCGGCACGGTTTGGCATGTTTCGCTCTGGGATGTGGAATACTCGCGCGATATTTTGGAACGCGAGCTGTCCGGCACGCCCAACGGCCTTGGCATCCTGCGGCTGGGACTGGCCATAGACCTGACTTACAATGTGATTGGTTTTGCAAATATTCAAAAAATCGAACGTAAATTATCCGAGCCGTTGTTCGATTATCTGCGCGGCGAGCCAAATATTCTTCTCTATGGCGATCAAGAGCTGGAAAAACGGGCGCCGATTTTTTCTTTTAATATTAAACAGGGCGGCGGAGTACTGCACCCCAATTTTGTGGCTAGAGCGCTGAGCGATCTTTTTGGCATTCAGACGCGGCCGGGCTGCTCCTGCGCCGGTGAGTACGGGCATTATCTCCTGCAAATCAGCAGGGAAAATTCCCGCCTGATGCTGGATAAGGTGCGCGAGGGTATTTTTGCCGGCAAGCCGGGCTGGGTGCGCCTCAACCCGCACTGGCTGTTTACCGCAGAGCAGGTGAGTTATATCACCGAGGCGATAAAACTGCTTTCCGTGCACGGCCACAAATTGCTCTCTTTGTATGAGTTGGACATTGACGGTCATTATCGGTTTAAAGATATTTTTAAAGATCCGAAATATATTGATGTAAATGTGGTCGATGCGGAGAACGCCAGCGTGGCGCAGGCGGCGGGGATTTTCCGCCAGAGACAATTATTGGCTGTGCAGGCTCAGCCGGCTGGCGGCAAGTATGCTTACCGCCGCGCGCTCCTGGATCAGCTGGAGAACGCCGAGATTTTTCTGAACGCTTTGCCGGACAATACGGACAGACTGCAGACCTTGACTCCAGAAAAACACGGCGCGCCGCTGCCTTTGCTGTATGAAAGCCTGACGCCTGAATTTCAGGATAGACTCGATGAGCTTGAGCGCCAGCAATTTGCCGTCCCGCAAACTACGGCGCTGGCCGCGGCCGCGGGCGGTTATTGAATGATCCCGTCTTTTAACTCCAGCGTCTGACTGCCGATTTTGGCCAGCTCCGGATTGTGCGTCACCAGTATAATGGTAAGCTTTTGTTTTTGGTTTAACTCCAGCAGCAGATTTTTGATTTCCGCCGAGCGTCGGCTGTCCAGATTGCCGGTCGGCTCATCGGCGATCAGCACGGACGGATTATTGATGAGCGCGCGGGCAATGGCCGTTCTTTGCATCTCGCCGCCGGATAACTGGCCGGGCAGATGATTGGCTCTTTTGTCCAGTCCCAGCATTTGCAGTATTTCAGTCAAGCGGGCGGCGTTGGCGCGCAGTCCGGGCTGGAATACGGCGGGCAGTAAAATATTTTCTTTGACCGTCAGCGTCGGCAGGAGAAAAAATTTTTGGAACACATAGCCGAAAATGCTCCGGCGGATTTTAGTCAAATCTGTTTCAGATAATTTAAGTTTATCCCGAAAAATAATTTTGCCGTCTACGGTTAAGGAGCCGGAAGTTGGATTGTCGAGACAGCCCAGCACATTGACCAGCGTGGTCTTGCCGGAGCCGGACGCGCCCGTGACCGCGATTATCTCGCCGCGCTCGATGGCAAAACTAGCCTGCTGCAGGGCATGGATTTTTTCCGCGCCGCGCGTGTAGATTTTGGTCAGATTTTTCGCGGCAATAAACGGCATTATTCCGCGCTCCTGATGCTGTCCAGCGGCCGGATTGCCGCCGCCCGCAGGGACGGATACACGCCGCCGGCGAGGCCGACCAGAGTTATGGAGCTGAAAGCAAAGAGCAGTGTCGGCCAGCCGATAATGATCAAACTGCCGTTCGGCGCGAAAGGCAGGAGATAGCGAATGGCCATTTCCGAAAAGCCAGAGAAGAGACAGGCCAAAATAATTCCGGCCAGACTGCCCAGCGCGCAGAGCAGAGTAGTTTCGATCAGGATCATCTGGAAAACATCTTTAGGCAGTGCGCCTAGACTTTTCAAAATGCCGATTTCCTGAAACCGTTCAAACACGGACATCAGAACGGTGTTCAGCACGCCAAACATGGCGATCAAAAAAGCGATAAAAGCGATGGACAGGACTATAACTTTGGCGCTGGCCACCAGACTCAAGATAGTGTTTTTGACCTGCGCCATAGACACGACCTGCACATCGGGCAGAGTGTACAGCTCTTCCTCAAAAGCGGTCTGGTCGACATCCTGTTTTAGCCGCAGTCCCAGCATTGTCAGCTGTCCAGTTTTATGAAAAATATTTTGCGCGGACTTTAGCGGCAGGAAAATCATGCCGTCATCCTGCGTGCCAGTGCGTTTCAAGACGCCGCGCACTTTGAATTCCTGTTCACTGCCGGGCAGCAGCATCGCGTCGCCAGCCTCGCGCTGTTCCAGCTCCGCGGCCTCATAGCCCAGCACAACTTCCGCCGCGCTGTCCGTGTCAAACCACTCGCCCTGATTGAATTGCAGATAGGGTTTCAGAGCCGGATAGGTCTGCGGGTCTATGCCTAGATAAACGATCGTGCCGCCGTTCTCGCCTTTGTTGGGGTCAAACTCCGCGTGCATCAGCATCTCCGTGGCCGCGGCCACTTCCGCGCGCCCCGCCACGTCCCGCACCAGAGCTTCCGGCATGTAACGCAGACCGGTGCCGCCTTTGAGCATCAGCGTGGCCGCTTCGTAAGGACAACCTTTGGCCGTCAGCACGATTTGAAAACCCATGCCCTCGATATTTTCGTTGAGCGATTGTTCATAGCCTCGGTTGAAACCGAGCAGTGTTACCAGCACCCAGGTCGAAAGCATGATACCGGCAATCGTAAACAGCGTGCGCGTTTTGCGGCGCAACAGATTTTTGTAAGCGACCTGAAAAATATTCATAGTTTGCTCCTAGTTCTGCAAAAATTTATTTTCTTTTTTGTTAAACACAAAAATATCCATAAGGATTAGATTTTTCTTAACCGCGCGCAGAGTGGCTAAAAAATCCGCCGCGTCTTCCGGACTAGGATTTTTGATGGCCTGCACTTTGGCGCTGCCGCCAGCGCCGGTTTGCACAGCGTAACTCAAGAAATCTTTGAGCGACAATCCGGCAAATTGTCCGGCAAATTCCACCGAACGCAGTTCTTGAGCTTTACGGGAAGTAAGCTTTTGATAATAAAAATGTTTGATGATGCCTTGGGTGTCATAAGCCAAAAACACCTGCAGACCGCCGTGCTTGCCTTTTTGATTGATGCCGTGAATGTAGCCGATAATTTTTTCGCCCTGATACAGTGTGTATAGTGTGTAGGGAACGTCGATAGTTTCATACAGACCGGAAAATTTATCGCCGAGCCGCTCCTCCACTTCGCGTAAAATTTTCTCGCCGCCTAATTTGGCCAGAGACAGATACTCGGTTTTGTAAGTGATGCGGGGAGGCAGTGAAGTGTAATAAAAAGCGCCGATGCGCAAAATGTCCCGATCCGGATCGTTAAGGTCACAGCCGACCGCCGCCGGAGCAAGGCCAGCCAGTAGAATTAAAAACAAAAATATTTTTCGCATAATTTTTCCTTAATTAAAAATAAGCATAAGCCTGCGCCGCTATTTTGTATTCATTCACTTTAGTTTCCAGCTCATACAGCAGGCGTCCGGTCAGTTCTGATGTGAAGCGGTAAACCGCGCCCGCGCCCAGCCAGTAATTTTCCGTGAGATTTATTTTGGTGTACACGTACTGGCTTTCCAGCTTGAGCCGGTTTTCCTCCAGCAAATTGACGCCCAGCCGGTAAAATCCCGCCAGCGCCGGCCGGCCGGCCCGGGAGCCGCTGTTTAACTCCAGCTTGTGTTCGAGATTGTCGATATTGTAAGCGGCGTCCAGCGCGGCCAGCTGTATTTTTTCTAATTTCGCATCCGGCAGGTGTCCCATGCTGTCCATTGTCCGGCCAGCCAAGACGGACAGGCCTATAGTGTAATTGTCGTAACTCAACGTGCCGCGCGACATACGGCCGGTAAACAGCCAATTCCCGTCCGCGCGCAACGGCATTCCCGATCCGGTAGTCAGTCCGGCCTGCCAGCCGCCGCTGAGCGTGTCTTGATTCCAGCCAACGCCCCAGTCGCGATCTAAACCGAAGCCATACATCGGCAGGGGCTGGAGCAGATCGCCGTGCGTGTCCCAGTAACTGGCCAAACCGAAAGCCGCGCGGTTGTGTCCCAGCCAAACATCGCCGTAAGGGGTTTTATTTTTCCAGTAGGCGTTATATACCTGTCCCTCCAGAGCGGCTTTGTCCGCGTTGTAAGCCGCGCGGACTTGCAGCGCCGCCGTGCCGGTGTCGCCAAGCGCGCCGGAAAATTTCCGCAGATAATCAAAACCGAGAGAATTTAACTGCATGGCGTCGTCCGCGCGGCCGGAGCGGTACACGGCTCGGTCTTCCGCGGAAGAATAACCGGCCACGCCCTGAATTTCCGTGTAAAACAAATCAGCGTCCGCGAAAACCAGACCGGCTAAAATTAACAGTGTCAGCCAAATATTACGCACGGCTTCCTCACACCTTTAATAGAACAACGCCGCTGTATATTTCCTGGCCGTTTTCTTGAAAAGATAAAACAATTTCCCATTCGCCGCGCATGACCAGATCGACCGGAAAAAGATAATCACCCAAACGATTAGTTTTAATTGGCTGCGGCGGGGATGCGTGATGTCCGCGCATTGACGGCATATCGTAACTGCCCAGTATGGTTAAATTGCTAGACCTTTGCTCGGACAATTGGCTTTGCGTGTCATAAACCAGTATTTTTAAGACCGCCGTGCCCAGCCGCGGTTTTTTGGGGAACTCATATTGAAAAGAATAACGGTCATTGATTTTGATATTTTTGTTGGCCGGTAGAATATTCGGCTCCGCGGCGGCTTTATCCTTGTGCGCGGCGTAGCCCCCGACGCTTAGACCGAAAACTAAAAACAGCACGCTCAATCCCAGCCAGCATTTTTGCATAAAATCCTCCTGAAATTTTTTAATATACCCCCATAGGGTATACCAGAAAAAACTGTTTGTCAAGTGCCCCTGGGGGGTATATAATAAATTTATGGTTAAAACCAGCCACTGCCATCCCAGCCACTCCGGTCAAATAGCGCGCTTAAACCGGATCAGCGGTCAGCTGGACGGCGTGAAAAAAATGATCGCGGACAGACGTTATTGTCCGGAGATACTGATCCAGCTCAAGGCCGTGCGTTCGGCGCTGCGTTCAGTCGAGAGCAATATTCTCAAGAGCCATCTAGAATCCTGCGTGGCCGAGTCTTTCGCCGACCGGCGGGAACGCGCCAAAAAGATCGACGAAATTAAAATTTTGCTGGATAAGTTTCAGAGTTAAATAAAACTCCGCGCTGATTTATGTAGTATACTAAAACAAATGCTGAAAACTGCTCAGGGCGTTCCGGTGCTGGTGCGCAAAAATCGCCGAGCTAGACAGATCAAACTTTATGTCACCGGACAGCGTGAGGTAAAACTTACTCTGCCCTGGTATGCGCCGTTGTCCGCCGGCGCGGCCGTGCTCAAAGAAAAAGAAGCCTGGATAGAAAAAACTCTGGCCAAATTGCCGCCGCGCCTCACCCGCACTAAAGCGGAAATAGATCATTACAAGACTGTCGCCTTTGACCAGCTCTCTGCGCTGGCTGAGGAACACGCGGTCAAATACGGAGTGACTTTTCGGCACATTCACATCGGCGATCAAGCCACGCGCTGGGGCAGCTGCTCCCGCCGCGGGACGCTGAGTTTTAACTGGCGGCTGATTTTAATGCCGGAAAATATTCGCCGCTATATAGTCATTCATGAGGTCTGTCATTTAAAGGAAATGAATCACTCGCCGCGTTTCTGGAGCCTCGTCGCGGAGTGGTGTCCTGAATACAAACTAGCCAGAAAATGGCTGCGGAAAAATAAAACTAACTTAGCGTAGGAGCAGATAATCGCTCACACTAAATGAATAAAAAAACAATTGGCTAAAGTTGAAGTCGAGTAGTTCCAAACCGGAGTGAATTTAAAAAATAAAATAACCTCGAGAAGCCAGCTTGACAAGCTTTGTTTTTGTAGCTACAATAATTATATGCTTTTTGAGTGGGATGAGAATAAAAACAGAAGCAACTTTCAGAAGCACGGCATAAATTTTGATGAAGCTGCAAAGGTTTTTTCAGACGATCAAAAAATTACTTATGAAGATGCAAGAAAAAATTATGGCGAAAAAAGACAAATAACAATCGGAGACTTAAACGGAATAATCATAAGTACAGTGGTACATACGGATAGATCAGGAAAAATAAGAATTATATCGGCTAGACCGGCAAACAGAAAAGAAAGGGGATTATATTATGGCAATAGTTAGAATAACCTCAGAGGAGATACGCAAAAAATTTCCTTTAACTAAAGAAAGAATTAAACAATTAAGAAAGCTTTCGCGTAAAGAACCGGATATGACCGATCCAGATAATCCTGATGTTACGGAATTATTGGCCAATGGCTTGGTGCGCAGGGTTGGCCGCCCAAAAAAAGTGGAGTGCAAAAAACTAATTAATCTGCGGCTTGAAATGTTTGCGTTAGATGCTTTGCGTAAAAGCGGCAAGGGCTGGCAAACAAGAACCAGTGATTATATTAGTCAAGGCGTAAGAAACGGCATGCTTTTAAAGCAAAAAATAAATTAAAAAAGCCGCGCTTTTAAACACGGCTTTTTAGAATTCAGCGGCTTATTTTTAAGCGGTCGGCGCTTCTTCCTGAAACAGCCAGGTCGACAAATAACGCTCGCCGGTGTCGGGCAGGACTACGACGATGATCTTGCCGGCGGATTCCGGCCGTTTGGCCACTTCCAGAGCCGCCCAGAGCGCGGCGCCGCTGGAGATGCCGACCAGTATGCCTTCCTTGCGGGCCAATTCTCTGGCCGCGGCTCCGCCGTCCGTGTGCTTGACCTGAATGATCTCATCGATGATCTGCGGATTGAAAACCTGCGGGACAAAACCGGCGCCGATGCCCTGTATTTTGTGCGGTCCGGGCTTGCCGCCGGATAACACCGGCGAGTCTATCGGCTCCACCGCGACAGCCTTGAGCAGGGGTTTGCGTTTTTTGATAACCTCAGCCGAGCCGGTAATTGTGCCGCCGGTGCCCACGCCGCCGACGATAATGTCCACCGCGCCGCCCGTGTCATTCCAGATTTCTTCCGCGGTGGTCTGGCGGTGTATTTCCGGGTTGGCCGGATTGTTAAACTGCTGGGGAACGAAACTGTTTGGAATACTCTGATGCAGTTCTTCGGCTTTTTCGATAGCGCCTTTCATGCCTTTGGCGCCTTCGGTGAGCACCAGCTCCGCGCCGAAAATTTTTAAAAGCTGGCGGCGCTCCAAACTCATCGTGTCCGGCATGGTTAAGATGAGTTTGTAACCTTTGGCCGCGGCCACGAAAGCCAGCGCGATGCCGGTGTTGCCGCTGGTCGGCTCAATAATCGTGGTGTCTTTTTGGAGCAAGCCTCTTTTTTCCGCGTCTTCGATGAGCGCCAGACCGATGCGGTCCTTGACGCTGGAGAGAGGATTAAAAGATTCCAGCTTGACCAGCACGGTGGCTTTTAACCCGGCGGTTAAGCGGTTCAACTTGACCAGCGGCGTGTTGCCGATGGTTTTAGTAATGTCTTCATATATTTTAGTCATTTTTTTACTCCTTAATTTTTATATTTTGTTCAACGCCTGCTCGATGTCGGCGATGATGTCGTCGATATGCTCGATGCCGATCGACAGCCTGACAAAATCCGGCGTCACGCCGGTGGCGAGCTGCTCCTCCGCGCTCAACTGCTGGTGGGTCGTGCTGGCCGGATGAATGGCCAGAGATTTGGCGTCGCCGACATTGGCCAGATTGGAAAACAATTTAAGGTTATCAATAAATTTCTCGCCAGCCGCCGCTCCGCCTTTGAGGCCAAAACCTAAAATGGCGCCCGCGCCCTTGGGCAGATATTTTTGCGCTTTTTTGTATTCCGGACTGGAGGGCAGCCCCGGATAATTGACCCAGGCGACTTCGGGGTGTTTTTCCAAATACTGCGCCACGGCCAGCGCGTTCTCCGCGTGACGAATTATGCGCAGGTGCAGAGTTTCCAGACCCTGTATAAATAGAAAAGAATTAAACGGCGAGATGGCCGGGCCGATGTCGCGCAAAACGGTGGTGCGCACTTTTAAGATGTAAGCCAGATTGCCGAGGGCTTCCACAAAATTGAGGCCGTGATAGCTGGGGTCGGGATCGGCGAGCAGCGGAAATTTATTTTGGCCGTTTTCTTTGACCGCCCAGTTAAATTTACCGGCGTCGACTATTACGCCGCCTAAGCTAGTGCCGTGGCCGCCGATAAATTTGGTGGCGGAATACACCACAATATCCACGCCGTGCTGAATCGGCTTGAGCAGGTACGGCGAGACCGTGTTGTCCAAAATGACCGGCAAATTGTGCTGATGGGCGATCTTGGTCAACTCGTCCAGATCGGTCACATTGTTTTTGGGATTGCCGATGCTCTCGGCGTAAACGGCTTTGGTTTTGTCCGTGATGGCGGCTGCGATATTTTGGGGGTTGCTAGAGTCGACAAATTTTACCGTGATGCCCAGCTTGCGCAGGGTGTGGTGAAATAAATTGTAGGTGCCGCCATAAAGATTGTCGAAAGAAACTATCTCGTCGCCGGCCTGTGCCAGAGTAAGTATGGACAGCGTGATAGCGGACTGGCCAGAAGCCAGAGCCAGCGCGCCGACGCCGCCGTCCAGCTCCGCCAGACGTTTTTCAAAAACGTCGGAAGTGGGATTCATCAGGCGTCCGTAAATGTTGCCGAATTTGCGCAAGCCGAAAAGATCAGCCGCATCCTTGGCGTCCTCGAACACATAAGATGTAGTCTGATAAATCGGCACCGCCCGCGCGCGCGTGGTTGGGTCGACCACCTGCCCGCCGTGCAATAATATTGTTTCGTCTCTGTAAGTCATTATTTCCTCCTGATTGTTTTTTTAAACTCATCTTTTTACCGCGCTTTAAACAAGGTCATTAAAACACTTTTTTGTCCGGCGTTCACCTCCTAATTTTAAAAACTACGCTTCATATCTCCTGACCAGATATAGCAAAAATCCCGCCAGCGTCGTAGGATAAAAGAACAACGAGAATAAACTTTCCATGACTGCTTCACCTCTTGCTAAGTAAATTATATAATCCCTATCGATATAGTATGAATAATAGCGCGTTATCCTAATTTTGTCAAGCGCGAATTTTATAAGTTTGTCCTCATTGGGCTGGTAAGGAAATTCACTGCTGTTTTATTTGTCTAATTCCTACTCATTTGGTATAATTTAAATATGCAGGTTTCATATAAATGCGATTACGCTTTAAAGGTTTTGCTGGAGCTGGCTTTGCGCCGGACTAGCGGCGTTATTTCCTCGCAGGAATTATCCAAAAAACTGGACATACCGCTGAAATTTCTAGAGCAGGTGCTCGCGGATTTGCGCAAGGGCGGTTTTATCGAGAGCCGCCGCGGCAATATGGGCGGTTACACGCTGGTGGGCGCGCCGGAAAAAATCACACTGGGCGCGGTCGTGCGGCACATAGACGGACCCGTGGAGCCGATCGACTGCTTGAACAGCGGCTACAAAAATTGCCGTGATTTGGCGACCTGCGCTTTCAAGCCGGTCTGGTCTAGAGTGAACAAAGCGATCACGGATATTATCGACAAAGTTTCGCTGGAGGACATGACCCGCGACGTCCTCAACGCCAGCGAGGCGTTGAATTATTCGATTTGATTTTTGAAACTGTTTTACACGCTTGGCGCTGACTAGGGCGGGTTTCTATATTATTATTCCAACGAGAAAACATGTTTACAACTGGTGTTAGTAAAAAACAGGTGTGTCTCTGAAAATCCACAGCCAGCGGCAGGTATATTTTCTCAATTTCTGGGTATTATTTTCCCATGAGAAAATTCTACCTTGTTTTGAATGTCTTTTTATTGCTGGCCAATTTTGGTTTGGCTTTCGGCAACAAGTCCGTAAAACAGCCGGAAGTTGGCGGCGGTATTGCCACACCCTATGCCGCTC
>JAITIE010000148.1 GCA_031279615.1 Candidatus Margulisiibacteriota bacterium
AGTTTGTCTGAACGCGAAGCTTATCTGCGGATTTTGCGGCCTAGTTCGGAGCATTATGTCGCGCTGTTGACCTGTGACCGCGTGGAGTTGTACGAAGGCTCCGGCGCGGCTGCTCCGGACGTGGCTAGACATTTGTTTCGCGTGGCGGCCGGACTGGAATCAGCCCTGCTCGGCGAGACCGCTATACAGGGCCAGGTCAAGCGGGCTTATTTGGCGGCGCAGGCGCGCGGCTTGTCCGCGGAAATGCACCGCTTGTTCCAGAACGCTTTGCGCGCGGGTAAGAGAGTGCGCGCGGAAACCGCTCTTTCCCGCGGCGCGGTGTCGCGCGGCCAGACGGTGCTGGAAGCGATTGTTAATTTGAAAATAGATTTGAGTTGTTCGCGCATTTTAATTATCGGCGTTAATAATCTAAATAAAACCGTGGTGAAATATTTAGTCCGGCGCGGCGCGAGAACTATTTTTTTGGCCAACCGCTCCTACGCCAAAGCTTTAGCCTGGGGGCGGGAACTGAATTGTCCGGCTTTTCGCCTGAACTGTTTGCCGCGCTTGGCCGCGCGGTCGGATATTATTATTTCCGCTACCGCCGCGCCGCACTTGATTTTACGGGCAGGGCAGTTTGCCGCCAAACGACCGACGCTTATTTTTGATCTGGCCGTGCCGAGAGATATTGATCCGGCTATCGGCCAACTGACCAATGTTACTTTGTACAACAATGAGGATATTGAAAAAATTATCCGCGCCAATCAAAAGACCCGCGCCGCGGAAGTGGCGGCGGCGGAAAAAATTATTCAGGAGGAGCTGGCTAAATTTTATGGTTAAATTGATAATTGCGTCCCGCAATAGTCCGCTGGCTTTGAAACAAGTGGAAGAAGTTTTTGGTTTATTGCCAAAAATAAAATACCGTCTGCTGGCTGCGCCGAGCTACGGCGACAAGCATAAAAATATTTCTCTGCTGGCTTCGCCGCCGCCGAATATTTTTACCAAAGAACTGGACGAAATTGTCCTGCGCGGTCAGGCGGACGCGGCCGTGCATTCCGCCAAAGACTTGCCGTATCCTTTGCCGGACGGCCTGACCGTAGCGGCGTTGCTGCCGGCGGGAGATCAGCGCGACGCGCTGGTCAGTAAAAATAATTGGTCTTTAAAAAAATTACCGCGCGGCGCGGCGGTCGGCGCCAGCTCGCCTCTGCGTCGGCGGGAGTTATTAGCCCGCCGTCCGGATCTGCGCATTGTTTCCCTGCGCGGCAATATCGGCGAGCGTCTGCAAAAAGTAGACTGCGGGCAAATGACGGCGGTTGTGGTCGCGGTTTGCGCTCTGCAGCGGCTGGGCTTGACCGGCCGTATTGCGGAGATACTGCCTTTCCCCACCCATCCCTTGCAGGGACATTTGGCAGTGACGACGCGCGCCGACCGCCGTGATTTGCTAAAAATATTCCGGCCTCTGGACACGCACCGCGCCTGGGGCAGGGCAGCCTTAGTTGGCGCCGGACCAGGCGATCCACTGTTGCTGACCAGACAGGCGGATATTTATCTGCGGCGGACGGATGTTATTTTTTATGATGATTTGGCGCGGACTATAGTTGAGGATTATGCCGCGCGAAAAATTTACGCTGGCAAGCGTAAAGGGCGGCAGGCTCATACGCAGGAAACAATAAATGAAAAATTATACCAAGCGGTCAGAGCCGGATTGAATGTGGCGCGCTTAAAAGGCGGCGACCCTTTTATTTTTGGGCGGGGCGGTGAGGAACTGGAATATTTACAGCGGCGTTTGGTTACGGTAGATGTTGTGCCTGGCATTACAGCCGCGTCCGCCGCCGCGGCTCTGGCAAAGATTCCTTTGACCAAGCGCGGACAGTCGGCCAGCGTGGCGCTGCTCTCCGGTCATCCGGCGTCTAAAATAAAAGTTCCGGCGGCTGACACGCTGGTTTATTATATGGCCGGAACCACCTTAGCCGAAGTGGCCGCTAAATTACTGCGTTCCGGTCAGCCGCCGCGTCTGCCAGCGATCTGCGTGCTGAACGCTTCCTTGCCGGAACAGCGTATAATCAGAACCACGCTTCAAGAATTAAAACATTTAAAAATAAAAACTCCGCTGATTTTGATCGTCGGGCGGACTGCGGGGAACGATGCCGAAATTTAAGAGATTTAGACCATACCGCCTTGATCAAACTGTCCGTGATAAATACGCGGAAGTCCGTTTGACGGTCAAGGATTTTGTTCAACCTTATTTTGTGGTGGAGGGCGCGGGAATAAAACACGCGTTAAAATCTCTGGCCGGAGTCTGGCATTTTTCCATAGACGAATTATTAAAAGAATTGGCGCGTTTGACCGAAACCGGTCTGGACAAAATACTGCTGTTTGGCGTGCTGGAAAAGGAGCGTAAGGACGCGCGCGGCAGTCAGGCCTATGCCCCAAACAACCTCGTGGCGCGCGCGGCCGCGGCAGTTAAGCGCGCTTATCCTGCGCTCACAGTCATCACCGATATTTGTCTGTGCGGGTACACGGACCACGGACACTGCGGTCTGACCGACGGCCAAAATGTGCTTAATGACGAAACCCTGCCTTTGCTGGCGGCCATGGCCGTGACGCACGCGCGCGCCGGCGCGGATATTGTCGCTCCGTCGGCGATGCAGGACGGACAGGTCGCGGCCATACGCGCGGCCTTGAATAAAGCCGCCTGCGCGCGGACTAAAATCATGGGTTACTCGGTCAAATACGCTTCCAGCCTCTACAGCCCTTTCCGCGAGGCGGCGCAGTCCGCTCCCGCTTTTGGCGACCGGCGCAGTTATCAAATGGACTATCGCAATGCCAGTCAAGCCTTGCTGGAAACAGCGGCGGATATAGAGGAAGGCGCGGATATAGTTATGGTCAAGCCAGCGCACGCTTATCTCGATATTATTCAACGGGTCAAAGCGCGCTTTCCGCAAATGCCGCTGGCGGCCTATCACACTTCCGGCGAATACATGCTGATCAAGGCCGCCGCGCAGGCCGGTTTTTGCGACGAGCTCCAGACCGCGCGGGAAATTCTGACCGCGATTAAAAGAGCCGGCGCGGATTGGCTGATCACTTATTATGCCCGAGCTTTCGCGGAGTGTTTATTATGAGCCGGTCGGCCAGAGCTTTCGCGGCGGCAAAACGTTATTTGCCTGGCGGCGTGAACAGCCCCGTGCGTTCTTTCCGTGCGGTCGGCGGCGCTCCGCCTTTTATCCGGCGCGGCGCGGGAGCTTATTTGTGGGATGTGGACGGCCGTAAATATTTAGATTTTTGCCTGTCCTGGGGCGTGCATATCTTGGGACACAATCCTCCGGCGGTAGTCCGGGCTGTGCGGCGTACTCTGGCGGACGGCCTGTCTTTCGGCGCGCCGACCGAGCTGGAAACTCAATTGGCTAAACTGCTAGCCTCCGCCATACCCTCTCTGGAAAAAATCCGTTTGGTCAGCTCCGGCACCGAAGCGACTATGAGCGCGCTCAAACTGGCGCGTTATTACACTGGCCGCCGGAAAATCGTCATGCTGGAAGGCGGGTATCACGGCCATGCGGAGCAGCCGGAAATTTTGCGCGCGCCGTTCAATGACCGTCCAGCCATGGAAAAAATTTTTGCACGGCACAAAAATAAAATAGCCGCGCTGATTATTGAGCCTGTGCCGGCCAATATGGGTGTGGTTTTGCCGGAAGCCGGTTATTTGGCTTTTTTGAGAGAGCTGACCGCCGCGCAAAAAACCGTCCTGATTTTTGACGAGGTGATCACCGGTTTCCGGCTGGGCTGGGGCGGCGCGCAAAATTATTTTGGTGTCACGCCCGACCTGACCTGTCTGGGCAAAATCATCGGCGGCGGTTTGCCGGCGGCGGCCTACGGCGGCAAAGAAGAATTAATGTCTCTGATTGCGCCGGAGGGTCCCGTCTATCAGGCTGGCACGCTTGCCGGTAATCCGCCGGCTATGGCCGCCGGTCTGGCCGTCCTGCGGGAATTGCAAAAACCGCGGACATACCAAACTCTACAGAAAAACACGGAATATTTTTTTACAGAGCTGTCCCGCCGCCTGCCGCCGGACGTGCAGTTGAATCATCTCGGCGCGATGTTTACGTTGTTTTTCACCGCGGCCAAAGCGCGGGATTATCGTTCGGCGCAGACTAGCAGCCTTAAAAAATTTGCGCGGTTTTATCATAAATTGTTACGCGCGGGCGTTTATTTTTCACCGGCGCAGTTTGAGGCGGATTTTATTTCCGCGCGGCACACACCGGCGGAATTAGGGCGGACTTTAGAGATTATTCTTGCCGCGCTGGCGGCATAATATTCCGCGCGCCTTTATTCAGGATTATCAGTCTTCTCATCCCAAAAAGCCGACTGCCACATTTCTTGCGTAAAATCCTTGCCGAGGTCAACATTGTCCTTGCTCAAGATTTGGGTGATCAACTCGTATTTACGTTCCTGAACATTCCGCATGGCTTCTTCTATAGTGTCTTGCGCGTACAAATAATATATTTCCACATTTCTGGTCTGGCCGGGGCGCAGGATGCGGGCGGTGGCTTGAGCGTCCACGGCGGGATTCCACCAGAGATCGTAATGGATCACCACATTGGCCGCGGTCAGCGGTATGCCTGTGGAGCCAGCCATCAGAGAGCAGAGAAATATTCGCTGGCGGGGATCCGCGTTAAATTTACGGATCGCCGTCTCTCTGGCGCTGGCGGTGTCGGTGCCGTATAAATGCTGAAAATCGATCTCCTGCGCCTGCAGGTATTTAGCGATGATTTTCAGCGTGGACGGCCATTTGGAAAAAACAACTATTTTGTTGTCCGCGCCGGCCAGTTTTTCCTGCAGTAATTTGTTAAATAGCTGAAATTTGGTGGATTTTACCCGCAGGGCTTTGGCGTTGAAATATTCTCTCGGCAGATAATCGGTGTGATTGCACAGTTTCAGCATCAGCGTGGCGTACTTAAAGAACTCTTTTTGATGATCGATACTTTTCAGCTCGACTTGTTTATCCAGCAGTCCATTATAAATATTGCTTTCTTCCGGCGAGAGAGCATAGGGCAGGTAAGTTGTCTGGCTGGCTGGCAGATCGGGGTGAGTATCCGGCAGAGTGCGGCGCAGGATAAAAGGATAAATGGCTTTCCGGAGTTTGTCCGGATCCTCCTGTCTAAACAGCTCGGCAAATTGCCGCTGGCTGTCGCCTAAATAACCTGGCATCAAAAAATCAAAAATAGACCACAAATCGTACAGGCTGTTCTCGATCGGCGTGCCGGTCAGAGCCAGACGCCAATCCGCTTTGAGCAGGCGCTGGTTTTTAATGGTTCGGGCGATTAATGTTTTTGGATTTCTGATGTACTGAGCTTCGTCCAGGATCAGGCCGCTGAATTCCTGTGCGCTGTAGGCTGCTCTGTCCGCGCTCAACAGCGGATAGGAAGTCAGCAAAATATCATATTGAGCGCTCCGCTGTATTTGCGCCGCGCGGCTTGCCGGGTCTCCGCCGGAGACGGTCAGTATTTTGAGCTGACCGGGCAGGAATCTGGCGCTTTCTTTTTCCCAGATCTCCCAGCTCAGCGCGGTCTTGGGCAGCACGATCAGGGCTGGTTTGACGAGCTGACCGGTCTGTTTTAGTCTGGCCAGCAGCAGGAGAGTCTGCAGAGTTTTGCCCACGCCCATATCGTCGGCCAGAATGCCGCCAAAGCCGTGCCGTTGCAGAAAATACAGCCATTGATAGCCCTGCTCCTGATAAGTGTGCACCTGTTCGGCCAGCCCTTGAGGCAAAGACACGGAGCCGGGTTTTTCCAGCCGGCGCAGTCCGTCCAGTATTTCCTGCAAGTCCTCTTCTTTTTCTAAGATGTCGTCCATTTCCGCCGGCCTGCCGCCCAGCAAAGCGGCCGCGCCGGCCGGAGACAAACTATAAGTCTCTTCGTCTATTTGTTTGGCCCATTTGTTCAGACATTTTTGCAGGTACCTAAAAATTTTCAGCGGTATATCCACCCAGACATTATCCACATACACTTGCTCCTGCTTGGCCTGGACGAAACGCTGGATCTGCGCGTGGGTAAAGCTCTTGCCATTGATGATATACACCGGACGCGCGTTGAAGCAATTCGTGCGGGGACGGGTCAGGCGCAGAGCCAGCCGGTATGTCCCGCGGCTGTCTGCGGCGGAGCGCGCGCCGGTTATTTGAAGATTAGTCAGAACGCTTGGGCTTATAACCGTTCCATTGTCCTGCAGGTTTTGGATATAATCTTGCAGTCCGGGTAGAATGGCTTTCTGGAGTTCCGCAACCCTATCGCCTTTAATATTCTTAACATTAACCCCAAAAGCGGTATATATAGGAGATTTGCTTACCCCAAGTATATTTACCAGCGGCCAAATGGGAATATCCGCAAATGCTTTGGCTTCCAGCTCTTTTAGATAATATTCGTATGTGCTTTGTTTTATCTCGGCTGGACTGAGCGTGACTTTTGTTGTCTTTTCCAGATTGTCCAGCACGGCGGGATTTATAACCATTCCCGCTTTCTGCAAATTTTGGATATAATCTTGCAGTCCGGGTAGAATGGCTTTCTGGAGTTCTGTAACTCTATCGCCTTTCATATTCTTACTATTAAATCCAAAAGCGGTATATATAGGAGATTTGCTTACCCCAAGTTGCTTTTCCAGCGGCCAAATGGGAATATCCGCAAACGCTTTGGTTTCCAGCTCTTTTAGATAGCAGGCATAGACCTCTGTTCTTAAGCGGACGCACTTTTCATTGGGTGGCAGGGATGTGGAGATTTTTCTGCCGTCTGTTTCTGTATAGTGCTTTAGCATACGAAAATATATCGCAGGTAATTTTGCCTTGTTGCAAAAATTTTAAAGAATTGACCACAAAAAATAGATATATTATTCTGAAACCCCAGACGCTCTGATTACGATAAGTTAATGTAAGGGAAAGGAGCAGAAAACATGCCGCCGGTCAGCGCTCAGATAAGACAATTTTCTCCTATAGCGCAAGCCGCTTTTTTGCGAAATCTGGGTTTAGAGGATAAAAACCGTAACGGCGTCATCGACCGTGGCGCTGGTGAAGGCTATGAGGGATTTATCGCCAGATATGGCAATGCCGACACGGGATTTTTCATTAACGGGATCACCCAGGGCGCCGGCAACGGCAAGCTAGAAGAAAATGAAATTATCAATCATTACTATTTGAATATTCGTTTTAAAAACTCTGCGGAGACTGAAGCTGTCGAAAGCGAAGTAAGCGCGTATATCTATGCCAATAATATCCCGCTAGTCTGGCAGGATGATGAGCGAGGCACGGCGCTGAATGCGGTTAATCGTGTGCTTGGCGAGGGGTGGAACGAAAAAGTAGTAACCGAGGATGAAGCGGCAAGGATGTTCCGGCAGGTGATAA
>JAITIE010000163.1 GCA_031279615.1 Candidatus Margulisiibacteriota bacterium
CAGCACGGCACAGCCCAGACAGTGAAAAGCCCGCAAGTTCTTGAGCAGATAAAGATTTTGCGCCGTGGTTTTGCCAAAGCCGATGCCCGGGTCGACAATAATATTTTCGCGCGGCACGCCGTATTTCCGCGCGGTCAGCAGGCTGTTTTCTAAAAAACGTAAAATGTCGCCGAGCAAGTCGGCGTATTTTGTTCTGCGCTGCATGACGCGCGAGTTGCCGGTACGGTGCATGACAATCAGTTTGGCGTGGTGCTCCGCGGCGATTTTGGCCAGCAGCGGCTCGCGGGTCAGGCCGGAAACATCGTTGATAATCCGCGCGCCGGCCTTGACCGCGGCGAGCGCGACGGCTTTTTTCGTCGTGTCGATCGAGATAACAGTTTTTGGCCGGCGGCGCAAAATTTCTTGAATGACCGGAATTGTCCGGCGCAGCTCTGCCGCCGCGGAAATCTCCGGCGCGCCGGGCTTGGTGGTCTCGCCGCCGACATCGATAATCCGCGCTCCTTCGCGCAAAAGACGCAAGGCCTGACGGACAGCAGGCGCGCCTGCATTGTGCCGCCCGCCGTCGGAAAACGAATCCGGCGTAACATTTAAAATGCCCATCAGCAGTGGAATTTTTGGTCTGGGCGCAACGCAGTATTTGGCCAGATTTTCCGCCAGCGCGCGCAGTTCCCCAAAAGCCTGCTCCTTTAATTTGGCCTGAATTTCTTTGAAGTGCCGCCGTGTGCCGAACAACAGCGCGGCGTATTTTTGGCGGGGCGCTAAGATTACTTCGCGTGGCAGGGCGCATTCCGCGCCGGAGGACAAGGCTTCTTCTTTTAATATAATGGCGCAGGAGCCGGTCAGCCCGGTTATTTTGAGAGCGCCGGCAGAAAGTTTATCAGCCATGTACTTGGCGCCCGCGGCGCTGACGCCGATAGACAACATTTCGCGGCGCAAATCCTGTTCGGAAAAAATAGTCAGAGGGTACAACATGGTTTATTTTAGTGTCCTGGTCTGCGGGTTGGCGTATCTTTCGGGAAACTGCACTCCGGGCAAAAGTATTGCCGCGCAGACGAATAAGATAATGTAACTGGCCAGCGTTCTGTAAAGCGTGTGGCGCAGGCCGCTGTTTTGGCGGAACAGCCAGGCGGCTCTGAATAAGCTGAGTGTAAAATAGATCAAAAACGGCAGGACTACCGGCAGATAAACCCTTTCGCCGTGCGTGTATTTAATGAAAGGCAGAGCCAGCGCCAGTCCGGCAAGGACAAACCCTGTCCAAAAAAAAGAAAGGGAGATAATTTTGGCATATTTATTTGCGGCGGACGAGGTTAAAAAGGCTCCGCACAAAACGCTCAACGGTGGAAAAAGCGGCAGTAAATAACGCGGGCCTTTGTAATGTCCGGAGACGGAAGTTAAAAAAAGCGCCAGAAAAAACCAGCAGAGCATAAATAAAATTTCTGGCCGGCGGTTGAAATATTTGTTGCGGTAAGCGGCATGGAGCGCTGGAACAATTAACGGGCTCCACGGCAGAAAGCCCAGCCAGAGATAGAGAATATTTAGATGCGGGTCGATCTGTACGCCGGAGGATACTTCACGGTAACCGCCGGTCTTGTCGATGGGATGAAAAAATCTCTCGATATTTTCGCTGTACAGCGCCGCGCCAAATTTAACGCCGTGATTTTGAAACTGCGGAATGAGCCAGACGGAACAAACCGCCAGAAAAATAAGTCCGGCTGCGGCCAGCCGGCCAAACTGCCGCGGAAATCCAGCGCGCCAGACCCGTTCCCGCCGCGTGACCAGCAGATACACTCCGGCTGTCAGGAAAGGCAGAGCCGCTGGCAAAAGGCCTTTGGTCAGAAAACCCAGTCCAGCCGCCAGACCCAGACTGTAGAGATACCGCGGCTTTTCGGTTTGTAAATATTCCAAAACTAAAATCTGTCCGAGGAGCAGAAAAAACAGCATCGGTATATCCAGCATGGGTGAAGCTGTTTGATAAAAAAACATTAAAGAAGTCAGTAGAATGGCCGAGGAGTACAGAGCCGTCCGCCGGTCAAAATGCTGGCGGGTAAAATAATAAAGCAGGCAAAGCGAGGCCGCCGCAAAAATGGTGTGCCAGAAATACACGCCAAAAAGATTTAAGCCAAAAATTTTTAGGCTCAAAGCCATGAACCACAGGCCGAGCACCGGCTTGGTCATCAAGACCTGGCTGTTAAACAAATCGCCGGTGGCCAGTATCCGCCGCGCCTTGCCGATATAATAAAAGGTGTCGCCGTCAATGACCGGCACGAAGGGCAGAATAAAAAAGAACGCCAGAATAAATCCGGCAATCAGCCAGAAATCCAATCTCTTGAACAAACGCATAAAGGGTATTTTAGCAGAAAATTTGTTAGTATTCGGCATGCGGCGCTGGCGCTATTTTTGCTTGTTTTTTCTGCTCTGGGCGGCGCTGTCCGCCAATCCGCTGGATGTGCGCCGCTACTTAAAGCCGCTGCTGGAAGAACAGCTGGGCGCGCTGCTGGCCAAAAAGGTGGCGATCGGCGAACTGCGCGGCAACTTATACAATCGCCTGATTTTAACCGATGTGGCGGTCAGCGAAACCGACGGCCAGAATATGATTTTGATCGGGCGCGCCGAACTGACCTACAGCCTTAAAAATATTCTCCTGCAAAAACTGGACATCGTGTCCAATCTCCGCGCCATCACGGTGAACGATGCCTATCTGTTACTGAAACGTGACGCGCGGGACAAATGGAATTTTATTTTGCCGACGGACGGCGGAGACAAGAAGGAGAACAATAAAAAAACGCCCAAACCGAAAATGCGCGTCAGCTTGAACAATATCAGCGTGCGTTACATCGACGAGAAAGGCTGGGGCAAAAAGCAGCTGCTCAAACGCTACGAACAGCGGCTGTCCGGCCTGAACGGCACGGCGGATATTCAAGACGGAGAGATTGTTTTTAGCGCGGCCGGCACGCTCGGACAAAATACCGGCGTGTACCTGCGCGGCCAGTACGGCCAGGGCTATGCTCTGACTATCAACGCGCGGCAGGTCGATCTGGCTGAGCACGGGTTTTACGCTCTGTCTTTTTCTGATTACGAAGTCAACACCGGCCGCGCGGATATTGATTTTCGCATCACGGCTCAGGAAAAAGCCGCGCCAGTATTTGCCGCGGCAATGAATGTGCGGGACGGGGAATTTAAACCCGGTGAACTTTTGGCCGAACCACTGCGGCAAATTAACGGAGCTCTGAGCTGGCAGGACGGGCAGATTTATTTTGATAATTTGCAGGCTGATTTGCTCGGCTCGCCGCTGACGCTCAACGGCGCAATTTTGCCCGGCGAAATTCCCGAAATTGATTTGCAGGGCAGTATTCGGGATGTTGATTTGCAAAAAAAATACAGCGCGTTCACGCCGCTGGACGGCCTTTCCGGTCTGGCCGCGGCTTCATTTGAATTAAAAGGCCCGTTGTCTGAATTGTCCGGCGGCGGCCGGTTTGTGGTCGCTGATTTGGGTTATCTGCAAAACGAGATTGGGCTGGTGTCAGCGGAGTTTGCCATGCAGGGCGGCCAGAGCGAAATATTTTTCCGCAGCCCCGACAAAATGGAAGGCAGTCTGGTTTTCCGCGGCGGCTGGGAAAATCTGCTGGCTGATCTGGACCTCAAAGTTGACGGTCTGGAGATCAACGCCGCGCTGCATAAAGATATTTCGCAAAACATTGCGGCGGTGGTGCATAGCGCGCGGCTGGATTTGCAGAAAAGCAATTTTGCGCAGTTGTATTTGCCGGACAGCGCGGGCGAGGCGGAGTTCATCGGCGAGTTGTTTTGGCTGGACAAACGCCTGTTATTTAACGGTTCTCTGCGCACCGGAGAACTGCAGTATGCCGATTTGGTGGTGACGCCGCTCAATGGACGGTTTTTATTCGACGGCGCGGAATTCCGCGTGGCGGATTTCCATTTTGGTCTGGCCGATAGTTTTTTGACCGGCAATGCCAGCGTCAAGCTCGCGGCGGGCGGCCAGCCGGTCTGGCAGAGACTGGCGGTCAGCGTGGATATAGACACCAGTGTGGATTTGGCGGCGGCTTATGAGTTTACCGGCAAAGCCAAAGCGGTCTGGCAGGATTTACAGCGGCGTCTGCAGGATCCTGCTGAAAATCAACGGCCGCTCGTGCCGGCGCGTCTGCCGGACAGTATTTTGTATGCGGAATACGGCGATTCGGTTTTGAGCCGGTTTAAAGATTATCTGCCGGCCGCGCCGACCGCGGATACTCTGCCGGCTCTGGATTTGCGCGGACAGCTGGACGGACATCTGGCTTTTTACAGCCGCGGCGCTGATTTCCGCATCGAGCAGGATTTGCGCATCGTCAACGGCTCGCTGCAAGGGCAGAGCGCGGATTTGATAGAATTTACCGCCGGCACAGACCGCAGCGGGCAGGTTAGTTTGAATGTTTTGCTGCAGGGACTGCGCACCGCCGATATGGCCGGCCACGACAGTTTGTTTTTGAGCGCGCTGATCAGTTCCGGCAATTTGTATTTTCAGGATTTTGCTTTAACGCAAGGCGGGCGCACCGCGCGGCAGGTTTTGACCGGAACATTTCCTTTATTTGGTTTTTGGGACGAAAATTTTGCGCAGGACGAAATAAATTTGCGTCTGCGTTTGGCGGGAGAGGATTTTGCGCTGTTAGTTCCGTTTTTCGGCGGAACGATCAGCAGTCCGGGTGATGTGGAGCTTACACTGCGCGGCACGCTGGCGGCGCCGCGGCTTTCCGCGGACAAATTAAATCTGGCGAACACCAGAATTAGCTTTGATAATTATTATATTCAGGAAGCTTTGATTCGCCGTGCCGATCTGGCTTTGCGCGACAATGAATTAACGCTCCATAATTTGGAAATCATTCTGCGCAGCGACGGGCGCGACACTTCTCCACTGCGTTTGTCCGGTAAATTGGGCTTGCCGGGCTGGAGTTTCCGGCAGGTCGAACAGCTTGTTTTGCCGGTCGATCTGGCGGTCGAGGATACGCAGGGCGAGCTGAATCTCCACGGTTTGTACAGCGGCGATTTTGAATTGCGCGACGTCAGGTTAAATGGCGAGCTGGCGCTGCCGATCAGCGCGGAGAAAAAAGCGGACTTTGACAAACGCATCCGCGCCAACGAGCCACTGGGACCGCTGCTGACCGGCACGTTGTCTTTCTCTAACGGCACCCTGAGCCTTTTGTCCACGGACAAACCGCTCAATCTAAAATCGGAAAAAGCGCTTTCGGTACTGCTGGATTTGAATTTGAATATTAAAAATAATCTGCGCGCGTCATCCACGGCGTCGCTTTTGAGCGGCGATTTCTCCGGATTTTTGGGGCAAATCAATGTGCGCCTGCGCGACAACAATCCGCCCGTGCGTATCAGCGGCTCGACAAATTATCTGCGCGTCAACGGCTTGATTTATCTCGACGAAGGCTATGTGAGCTTTCTCAATCGCAAATTTACTTTGCTGGAACAGCGCGAGCAGGAAAGATATTTTTTGGGCGCGACGGCGCATCGTCCGCGGGAAAACTATCTGGAGTTTGTCGAGACGGAAAAATATGCGCTTGAGCCGTATCTCTCGGTTGTAGCGCAGACCACGGTGTATGATACGCAGGCGGTCAGCAATTCCGCGCTGACTGTGTCCGGCGATATAGACAGCGCAGAAGCTGCGCCGCAGATGATCACGACAGAGACAGATTATCTGGTTTTTGTCGATGGTTCGGTTTTCGATCTGTCGTCCATTACTTTTGAAAAGTACCACAAAGAAAATCTGGAAATGGCGCTGGACGGCGAGCCGTACGTCCTGCGCGATAAAAACACTGGTAAAACCATCGACCAATACCGTTTTCAAGAACTGGCCTATGAAATTTCTCCGCCGCTGATGAAGTCCGCGCTGGCTCTGGCGCGCGGCACGAGCACGCAGACCGGCGACGAGGTGATGCGGGAAACAGCGCGCGACCTGACCGTTACCGAAATAAATCTGCTGGCGCGCACTATTCTGCGGCCGGTGGAAAAAAGCGCGGCGCAAATAACCGGCCTCTATGACGTGCGTTTCAAGCGCGATGTCGGCATTGACGCGGTGCGTTTTGCCGGACTGGAGACCCAGACCGCGCTGGTGGATACGGAAGAAGCGCCGTTGACCGAGTATTGGTTCGGCCTGGAAATGGTCGGAGACCTTTGGATGGAGCGTGTTTTTTTCAGCGTGGACACCACGCTCGACCGCAATCTGCAGACCAGAAACCTGAATGTGACGGTTAACTCTTATAAATTGACGCTTAAGCTTTTGAAAAATTATTTTCTGGACGAGCTGTCTTTGAATGTCGGACAAGAGCTGGATTCTCTGCAGGAAGAATATATACCGGTGCTGTCGCTGGAAATGCTGCTCAATTTTTGACGGAGTGAAAATGAAAAAATTTTGGAGTGTGATTTTAATCTGCTGCGGCTTGCACGCGCTGGACGCAGAGTATTTCAATCTGCCGGTTTTGCGTATCGCGGTGACCGGCAACCGGATCTACAGCGCGCAGGACATTTTGAGCCGCGCGCAAATTAAAACCCGCCGCGGCCAGCGTCTCGACACGCTGACTTTACAGGAAGACCTGAACCGGATTATGGCGCTAGGCGGTTTTCAGGCGGTTGACGTGGATTTGCGGCCGCGCGGCGGCGGCCTGCTGCTCTTTTTTGTGGTGAGCGAAAATCCGGTCCTGCGTGAAGTGGAGTTTGCGGGCAATGTGTCGTTGCCGGAAGAGCAGATCAGGGATTTTTGGCAGAATAAAGCCGGCGAGCAGTTGAATTTTTTGACGCTGGAAAAAGACATTCAGTCTTTGAATAGGGCTTATCAAAAAGAAGGCGGCGAGCTTTCTTCGGTGCAGGAAGTCGAACTTGTTTCCGGCGACACGCTGCGCGTGCGTGTTCTCGAGCCGGTCGTCGGCGAGATTGTTTTGTCCGGCAATGTTTATGCCCGCGACAGTTTGTTGCTGCGCGAGATGGCGCTCTCGCCCGGCAAAGTTTTCAACGCCAAGACTCTTGCCGCGGACAGGACGCGTATTTTCCGTCTGGGTTATTTTTCTTCGGTGTCACTGCCAGAAATAGTCCCGGGTGTAAATGACGGCGAGGTGGATATCCGGCTGCAGGTAAAAGAGAAAAAGAAAAGCCAGCTTAACGCCGGTTTGGGCGTCACCTCGCGCGAGCAGTTTATTTTTTCGCGGTTTAGTTTGATTAACCTGCTGACCACCGGCGAGCAAATGCAATTCAATATGCAGTTTGGCCGCGAGTACCGCGTGCCCAACGCTCTGCCCAAATTCAGTTACCGCGCGCGCTACTATTATCCATGGTTTTTGACACGCGACCTGACCTGGGGTTTTACCAGTTATATGAACACCAGCTATGAAACTATCCGCAATCCAGAGTCCGGCGTCGGCGATATACTGGCCATTCGCCGCAATGGGTTTTCCACCGATTTCAGCCTGCCGCTGCCTTTTGGCCGGCAGTATAATATTTTGCTGGAATACAAAGATGAGTTCGTGCAAGAAGACCATCCCAATCCCGATGTGCATTATCTCAAACGCTCGCTGGCGCTGACTTATATTTATGACAGTCTGCGCTATCTGGGCGAGACCGGCATTGTGCTGGACGGTGATATGTACCGGCTGCATTTCGAGGGCGGCGGCAATATTCATTTTCTCGGCCAGAAAATTATCAGCATGGGCGGCGTGGAATTTCTCCGCAACGAGCTGCAATATTTGCGTTACATGCCGCTGACTGGCGACAACAATGTGGTGGGCGTCAGTTACCGCAGTGGCGCGTACCTGTCCTCGCGCGAACGCAATATTCTCGAGGGCGAGGAATATTCGCTGGGCGGCGGCTCCACGGTGCGCGGTTACGCGGATATCGAGCCTTTTGCCGTCGGGCCAAAAATGATTTTGCTCAACGCCGAGTACCGCTATATTTTTAACGAATACTGGCAGGGCGTTTTGTTTTACGACTGGGGGCATGCTTTTAACGATCCGCAAATCTCGGTCAAGGAATTTAAATCCGGCTATGGCTTTGGCGCGCGG
>JAITIE010000010.1 GCA_031279615.1 Candidatus Margulisiibacteriota bacterium
CAGGGATTATATGTAGATACTCAAGGCAATGAATCAGCGTATATGCATGTTTATAGGCAGGGCAGTGATTATCCGCTATATAGTGGTTATGTAAAAATTCATGAAAGGGCTGCCCAGCAAGGACAGCCCTTTTGGTCTATGCCCTAGACCTTATTTTAAAACGCGTGCGAGTAGGACAGCAAAGTGTTGGTGATGTCAAACACATTGCCAACATTTTTGTCCTCGCTGACCAGTCTGGTGACATAGCTGCCCAGCAGTATCGTGCCGCCGTTCAGGAAAGACGGGCTGTACTGCACATTGGCGCCGAGCTGTGTCACGTCGTAGCCTTTTTCCTCCTTGCCGGTCGGACCGCTGGTCAGGCTGTTCCTGTAATTACGCAGGAAATTACCGTAACCCTGCAATTCCCATTCATTAGTAACCTTGTAGCTAGCGGCAAAACCGTAAGAGTTTACCGGAGCAATAAAGACTGTTTCGGTATAGTCTTTTTCGTTGCCGCTTTCGGTATCCGTGTTTTTCTCATAGGTTAATCCCCAAAAAGTCTTGAACACACCGGCCAATTCCAGAGCGTCATTCACTTGATAAATATAAGCCAGGCCGGTTTCATGGGGTATAGTTTCTGTATAGTCAGTGCCGGTAGCAGTGCTCTTATTGCCGTCACCGGTATGCACGTTTCTGTCGTGGCTGAATTTATGCGCCAGAGAAACTTTTTGATTGTCCGCCACGTCATAAACGCCGCCCAGAGTCAGCGTCCAGTAAGGTTTGGACTGCGTGTAGGATTTCCCATCCTGAAAAGGTGTTCCTAATGAAGGGATGGTTATATTCTTAGCGGCCTGATTATAACTCTGATTGTCATTTAAGGTATAAACATTAGTAGCTAATTCCGCGCCAGCGGTTAAACCTTTTAATAATTCACAACCCCAAACTAAAGATGTCGTTTCTGTCGCGTCTTTGCGGTACATAGTGCCTTTGGCATCTTTATTTCCATAAGCCGCCAGTGCGGGGTTAAGAAAGCCTACATTGGCCGTGAAATTCGGATACAGATTGCTCTCGTATCTGTAGCGGAGAGCGAACCAATTTCCCGCAAAAGTGTCCGTATAAGCCAAAAATTTTGTCGCATCGCCAAAGCTGGATGAGTTTATATTTTTACCTTTAATTAAACTGCTTCCCTCCAGATTGGCATTTTTTACTTGATCGCTCTGACTGAGTTGATTGAGAACTATTGTGCCGCCCTCGACTTTGCGCTCTTGATTGACCGCGATGACCGCCGGATTGCCGCCCAAGCCCAGCGTGGTGTTCAACTTTACGTCGTTGGTGTCCAGCACGCCGGCCAGCGCCGCCGCCGCGAGTATTCCCGCGCCCAAAATTACTTTTCTTAAATCCATATTTACTGCCCTTTCTTTCCAGAAACTTTGGCTTCTGGAAATGTTTTATTTAAGCACCGGCATAACCGCTGACCGGAACACCTCCTTGTTTTTATAAGCTGTTTTCATTTTACGGGGCGCGGCGCGATTGTGTCAATTCAACGCTTTTGTGGTATAATATTGTCATCGCGAGAACAACCACGCTTCGGGCGTAGAGGCTGGGGGTTAGGCAACTAATAGGCATCAGTCGGTTGTTCTCGTCCTTTTAATCCATATGCTTTTTGATCTCAAGTCCTTGGTTTTTTTGCCGCCGACAGTCTCAAGATAATAATACTCATTACCAAATTTTTTTATGTAAACTAATACTGGGCGACTTTCAGATGTTTCTAGGCTTAAACTAACGGAATCATAATTTTTAGTAATCTCTGGAATAAGTTTTAGATCATCTTTTGTAACAGCGACCTGACCAAATTGTTCCTGCGTTTTCGGATTGCCATGTCGTTTATATATATGGGCAAAATCCTCATTTATTATTTTATGCGTGTACCCCTCAATGTTAAGCCCGGTTGCAGTTTTAATTTTTTCCGCCTCTTGCTTATCAATTTTTCGATATGATTTTTCTTTGCGTTGTTTTATTTTTCCTTTGGCTTCCTCAAAAAACTCATCAACAGTTTTGCTAAAATCTTTATCCAAACGGTTAATAATTTCCCGTTTTTGTTTTTCAATATATTGCTTCACTTGCGCAAACTGGCTTTGGAAAATAGAGCCTCCGGCAAATTGTCGTTGAATTCTAGAGACTCGATGACTACGCTTGTGCCGCTGCCGTCTTTTTTCAACGCGTCTTTGTAAATCATGGCTTTGGCCAGCCAGCGGCCGTCAACCTGCATCACCGCGGTCACGTCGAGCGTTTTCAGCAAGGCGCCGCTTTTGGCGTACAGATTTTCTTTGAGCGTGATAAATCTTTCCTGGTCTACCCAGAGCCGGCGTTTGGCGTAAGCGAGATTGTCTTTTTTGGCGGTCAGTTCCAGCGCCCAGACTGGCCGGTCGTCAAGCGTTTCCTCGCCGGCAATAGCGGCGCTGTAATTATTGGCCAGCACGGGGTCTTCCAGCATATCTTCGTAAGACATATCCGAGCCCATGACCGACTGGCGCAGCATGTGGCCGCTGATGAGTATCGTCCGGTCGGTGTCCGGCGCGTAAGTCCAGAGCTGGTCGCCGAGTTTAAGCATTTTCGTGCCTTTTTCACGCGCGGGGGCGAGATACTCGGTAAAAGAATCCTGAATATTGCGCTGCCAGACTTTGGCGCTGATCGTGCGGTCGCCGCGCCGCCCGTGTATGGTCATGCTCATCACGGCGATTTTGCCGTCGGACAGGCGGTTGTCATCGATGCGCTGTAAAATTTCCGCGGCGGTGAGCGGAGTGGATTTAAGGGATGACACTTCGACAGCCTCAACGTCCACGGTCGATGTTTCGGCATTTTCCGCGGCGGGAGAGACCATAATTTCCTCTGTTATTGGTGTTAAAGCAAAAAGCCAAGCGCCGAGGACGAGCGCGCCTAAAATTATTTTTTTCATATTTTTTCTCCTTTGGTTTTGTAGCGGACACTTCGGCTCCGCTCAGTGTCCGCATATGGACGGTGAGCACAGCCGAACCATCCGTGGTTTTAATTTTCCAATTCTTTAAACAATTGCGCTGTCTGCCGCTTAAAAATACCGAGTCCGGCTAGCGCATTGCCGATAAAAGTAGCCAGCACGCCCGGGAAAAAACCGATGATGTAACAAGCCGGTGTCACCTGCGCGCGAAGAACATTTTCGACCATCATCGTGGAGTTATTGAATACCGCGCCGTAATCCAGGCCGTGATATTGCAGCCAGTAACTCAATAAAAGACCAAAAAATGTGCCGATGACCGAGCCGCCGAGGCCGATCAGCGCCGCCTCGCTCAGCAGACTGCCGTAAATATGCCATTTGCTTTCGCCGATGGCCAGCCGCACGCCCATCTCGCCGTAACGCCGCAGCCCGCCGATGAGTCCGGCGTTCCACAGCACCAGCGCCATGACCGCCACGAAAACCAGCAGTATGATAAACATCATATTGTTGGCCATCTCGAAATAACTGGCCAGTCCGCTGTCCTCGACGAGCGTGCGCATGACCGGACTAAATTCGTCCGCGGCGTTTTGATATTGCGCGTTAAAAGCGGCCTGGACAGCCCGGGCTTTTTGGTCATTGTAAGCGTCGTCCGCAAAGAAACCCAGCAGCACTCCGGCGGCATCCTGCATATCGAGCGCCGTCTGCACAGCGCGCAGGTCTGCAATAATCGCGCCGCGGTCCAGCGCCGTCACGCCAAAACGCACCGTGCCGGCCAGCGTGAAATTATTGACCGCCAGACTGCCGTGCATCGTCGAGCCGATCAGCGTGACCGTGTCGCCGGGCGAGACCTGCAGTCTCCGCGCAAAATCTGCGGACAGCAGTATCTCGCCGGAGCGTTCCGGCAGGCGGCCGGCCACCAGAGCTTTTTCTAGATTGAGCAAGTTTTTTTCGGGGCTGTCCGCGCTCAGATCCACCGCGATACCGGCCGCCGGTCCCTGCGCCCGCGTCTCGCCGTTTTGGTCGGGAATATCGATCAGCCCGCCGAAATTAATCCGCGGCGTCCAGATGATGTCCGGGTATTCCGCGCGCAGTTTGGCCAGCCAGTCCGCCAGCTCCAGCAGGGACAGCTCGTTGGGTGACTGCTCGGCTTCCGCGGCGTAAGCCTGCGTCATGATTTTTACATGGCCGGTCTGATGATGCGCCGTGGTGTTGTACAGATTGGTCAGCGCGCCGTTAAAAAACGCCCCGAGAAAAACAATTAAAAACACGCCGAACGCCACGGTCAGCGCCGGAAAAAACGAACGGGAGCGGTCGCGCAGCAAGCCTTTGAGCAGAAATTTAATCATGTGATTTTTCCCCGCAGCGCGTCGGTGGGCGTGAGTTTGGCAATACGGCGGCAGGGCAGGTAACTGACCAGCGCTGTCAGCGCGATAATGAACGCGGCTGTGCCCAGCACAATACCCGGCGTGTAAACCGGATAGAGCACATTGCCCAGCGCGAAACCCATCTGGTCGTAGCTGTCGCCCAGCGTGAAACCGACCCGCGCGAACCAGATCAGCAGCGGCGTGCCGTAAAGAAACGCCAAAACAGCGGCCAGCACGGCATACAGCGTGCCTTCCAGCGTGAAAATCCAGATCAGGTCGGCTTTGGTAATGCCCAGCGCCAGCATCGTGCCCATTTCCTTGACGCGGCGGTAAATGGCCAGGATCTGCGTGTCAAAAATCCCCAGCATGGCCAAAAATAAAAACACCGCGTACATAACACCGCCTTCCATGTACTGTGAGAGCATCATGCCGCGCTCGTCGGCCGTCAGGAAATGCTGGTCTTTAAACTGCCAGTCTTTTTCCGCGCCGGAGTCAAGTTGCGGACGCGCGCTATCCTGAGCTGTGATGACCAGAGTGGCCGCGTCAGGCAGGCCGGTCATTTTTTGCATCCGGTCAAGCGCTATCCAGACCTGCCCCTGATCGATGGCGTTTATCTGCGTATTCAGCACGGCGACGATCTCTATTTCGTCCGCGTCGTACGCGCCGCGCGCATCGCGCCAGCGCAGGACTGCCGTGTCGCCTTCGCGCAGGCCGGCGCTTTTGGCCATGGCGTCGCCGATGATTGCCGGCAGGGCATAGCTGGTTTTGGACAAGAGCTTGGTCGGAATATCCACGGCGGTTTGGTCGATTTTAATGCCGTTGAGCGTGATATTCAGCACGCGGTTGGACGGATACAAAGTGGCCTGTCTTTTGAGCACCGGCGCGGCCTGGCCGGAGGCCGCCATTTTTTGCAGCGCGTCCGGCAGGCGGCCGTGCGCGTCGTCAAGCGTCAGCGTGTCAAAAGGATCATAATTAACGTGCCAGTACTGGCCGCCGCCGTAGTAGCTGTCTAGGCCTGCCCGCAGCATTTGCTCGCTCATGCCTTTGTACAGACCCTGACAGCCGATAATGAGGACAAAAGACACGGACAAAATAAAAACATTGAGCCAGGCGCGCAGTCCCGCGCCAAATAAATTACGCAGGGCGAGTTTAAAAACAGGCATCGTTAAATACTCTCGTCGCCGGTGACCTGCCCGTCAGCCAGCTTGATTTTCCGGCGCAGATGTTTAATGACTTTTTCATCGTGTGTGGAAAAAATAAAAGTAGTGTTCAATTCTTGATTGAGCTTTAGCATAATCTCCATGATATTTGCGGAATTTTGCGCGTCCAGATTGGCGGTCGGCTCGTCGGCCAGCACCAGCCGCGGTTTTTTGACGATGGCGCGGGCGATCGCCACGCGCTGGCACTGCCCGCCGGATAATTGTTTCGGCAGAGAATTGGCGCGGTCGGCCAGACCCACCCATTCCAGCGCCTGCCTGACCAGGGCCTGACGCTGCGGGGTTTTAAGCTGTGACTGCAAGAGCAGGGGGAATTCGATATTTTCGTATACGGTATAGACCGGCAGCAGATTAAAAGTCTGAAAAATAAAACCGATTTCAAAATTACGCAAAGCCGCCGCTTGTTTAGGCGAAAGCGTTTCGATTTTTTTGCCCAGCACTGTTGCGCTGCCGGCTGTCGGCAAATCCAGCGAGCCGATGATATTCAGCAGTGTGGTTTTGCCGGAACCGCTGGGACCGACCAGGCCGGTAAATTCACCCGCTGTGAAATCCAGCGTGACATTGTTCAGCGCGTTGAGCGTGGCCGCGCCCATTTGGTAACTTCTGAAAATATTTTGGATTTTTATGATTGTTTCGTTCATGAAACCCCCTTGCTCACCTGAAAGTGAGCAAGATTATCCCTTAAAATCTAGACTTTGTCATCCGCGGTGGAAACCCCGCGCGGGATAATTTTTTTAATAATTGTAACTCAGCAAAATCCGCAGAGCGCCGGTGGTTTTTTTCTCCGCGGTGTAGTCCGGCGCCGCTGTCGCCAAAAACTGCCAGACCCAATCGTCGTAAGTCCGCTGCCAGCGCAGGGACAGGCTGTCGTTTTTCTCGGCGTAATACTGAATGACGCTGACCGTGTCATACAGGCCGACCGGATAATCGATCAGCGCGCCGCAGGCTGACGTGTTGTGATTGCGATCGGCGCGGTAAATATCGGTGTCGAGATTATATTTCTCGATTAAAACATGCAGGCCGTTACCGAGGTCAAAAGTATAGTCCGCGCCGAGCGTGGAATGATACTGTTTTTCCAGAGCGCGCAAGATTGGGTTGTCCTGGTCAATGTCCGCGGCGCTGTACACGGCTTCAAACCAGACGCCGATGCCAAGGTCCCATTTGCCGTCCAGTCCAGCGCGCCGCTCGGAAGTTATCTCGTCAGACAGCGTAGAAAAAGTCGGACTTGCGCCAAAGTCAATGCGGCGTTGATGATACGTCAAACCGGCTTCACCGTTGAATACCGGTAATTGCAAACGCCCGCCAAATTCCGGATCGTGTTTGGCGGTCGGAATTGTTTCCGCGCCTTTCAACTCAGCGTTGCCAGCCAGTCCCCACAGCCAAAAATTGGCGTTGTTGGGCAGATAGTAACGCAGCAGCGCGCCTTTGACGCCTTCCGTGTAGCCGAGCGGGTCCAGCGGGTCGAGACTGTCAAACCATTGCAGCGAGCGAAAAAGCGTGGCCGGGCCGAAATTTATTTTTTGCAAACCCAGACGCGCTTCTATTTGCGCGTCACTCCAGCGCGCCCAGAGACGGTGCGGTTTTAATTTACTGTCCGTACCGGAGGTCAGACTGCCGTTGAGCGCTAGGTCGATATCCAGCGCGTATTCCGGCGCCGACCAAAAAAATTCCGGTATATAGCGCAGTCCCAACTCGGCTTTTTCCTGCTCCGGCAGGTTTAACCAGCCGGTGACTTGGCCAGCGTTGCTGAACTCCGCGGCTGATAAAAATTGCAAGAAACACGGCAAGACGCAAAGAAAAAATAGTAACTTTCGCCCCATAAGTTTATTTTAGCACGACGCTAATGCGGGCGATAAGCGTGCGGATAGTTTTCCCGTGCCCGCACAAATAACAGAAAAAATCCATACA
>JAITIE010000033.1 GCA_031279615.1 Candidatus Margulisiibacteriota bacterium
AAGGACACGATACCGTACCTGGCCAAGTCTATAAAGTTTTTGCATGAAGAGATGAGGTTAAAGCATATAAATATAAACTTTATTTTTGAGGACATGCATCTTACGGAAGCGGACTTGAAACAACTGGACAAGGAAATGGAGAAGTCCATAGCGTACATACTGGAGCACAGGAACGATTTGCATGTAAGCATGTTTGACAAGGGATTTGGGATAGGTATGCCGATGCGAGACCCGGACAAGGGTTGGTGCGGCTCCGGTGCTATGCCGTGCTTATCCATCAATGGCAAGATATACCCGTGTTTCAGGTTCAGTCCGAATACGATGCACAGCCGGAAATTAGACTTTTACGTAGGGGATGTCTGGAATGGACTTAATCGTAAAGAGCGATTTGAGATAGTCCGGCAGCAAACGAGGAAGAAGATCTCGCCGGAGAAATGCTTCACCTGCGACGTGGAGTCTGGCTGCGCGTGGTGCATAGGTGGAGCATTTGCGGAGAAGGGGGAGTTTTACCGGCAGACGAATATTTGCGAGATACACAAGCTTCAATCTAAGTGGAGCCGGAGATACTGGGAGGAGTACGACAAGCTGGAGGGGACAAAATCGTTCGATGAAAACGGGAAGGTAATATTGTGACCGATCGGCGCGGCGGCAAAGATATTCGCTCTGCCAGATGGAGCAAATAATAAAGAACAAAAAGGAGGGAGATCATGAAAAAAATATTGTTTTTGATGCTGAGTATGTGCGGAATTCTAGGAGCGGCGGATGTTGGCAACGGAATAGCGTCCGGGCAGACCGGAATGCAGGCCGGTTACAGGAAGTATTTCGAGAAAGATTATGCGGGTGCGGTAATAGAATGTACGAATGAATTGAAGCGGGACAAGGAGAACGCGCGGGCTTATTTTTTACGCGGAATGGCCAGATATGACGCCGGGGAAAAAGAAGATGCTTTAAAAGATTTTGCAGCCGCGAAAAGGCTTGATGCCAGTTTTTCTAAAGAGATAGAGCGGACGCTTAGGAAATAAAGGAGGAATTAACTATGACGAAGAAAACAGAAAATAAAAAGAGCAATAAAAATAATGAAACTAAGCCGGAAGTGTGCCCGATTTGCGGGAAAGTGCATCCTAAAAGGCAAGACCTGAATATCATGGCGGCGCGGGAGGAAGTGGAGTGTTTGATACTTATAAACAACCGCGTGAATGTGGCGGCGGAGGCGGCGCAGCCGACGGCTCTGCAGCAGGGAGTGACACAGGAGCAGGTGCAGGTGTTTGTGAACGCGGCGCTGAATGCTAAAGCCGAGGCGATAAATTTGCAGAGACAATGGTGGAATGAGATACTTGCTAAATACCCGCAATTGCCAAGGGACAAAAATGTCTTTGTGGACTTTGACACCTGTGATTTTTATGTGCAAATTGAGCAATGAAAATATTAAAAGGTGATAAGCTAGTTTATCCAGCTATTCCCGCTGCCGACAATGGCGTCAACTTTTTGTTTAAAGTCCGTGCTGGGCTCTATGCCAAAATCGGCGGATAAACGAATGTTTTTACGGCCGTCCTGCAGGATGACCGGTGTGCCGCCGCGGAACATTTTAATTATAGATTTTAACTCGGTCATAGTTGATTTACTCTGCACGGATTCAATGTTGATGTAAAAATGAGGATTGGGAGCTTGCGCGTTGTCGTCTTTGATCAGCCGCGCGTCGCGCACCGAGAGCTGAAAACTCTCCTCATCGCGCCCTTGCAGCAATTTACCGCTGACCGTGACGATGGCATCGTCGATAAAAATATTTTGCAGGCTCTCATAAACTCTGGGAAAACATACCAGCTCCAGGCTGCCGGTCAGGTCTTCCAGCTCGCCGCTGGCCATGGCGTCTCCTTTTTTAGTGCGTTTTTGCGCGATGTTTTTTAGGATGCCGACAATTTTGACTTCAGAGTCCAGCGGCTTTTCACCGGCTTCCTGAATTGTCAGACCGCCAAAACGTTTAAGCTCGCCGATGTGTTTGAGCGGATGGTCAGACACATACACGCCGAGCGCGTCTTTCTCCAGCCGCAGTTTTTCGTCCGGCGAATATTCTGGCACGAGCGGCCAGTTGTCCGGACTGTTTTTGAAATCCGGCGCGCCAAAAAGCGAGATTTGCCCGTTGGCCTGCTCGGTTTTTTGATTGATGACATGGTTGAGGATTTTGGCGTAGCCTTCCAGCATGGCCCTGCGCTGGCCAAAAGTGTCCAGCGCGCCAGCATGGATCAGCGCTTCGATCGAGCGTTTGTTCAGAATTTTGCTGTCCACCCGCGCGCAAAAATCGGTGAACGAGGCAAAGACGCCATTCCGCGCGCGCTCATTGACGATAGTCTCCGCCGCGGCCGCGCCAAAATTTTTGAGCGCGCTCAAGCCGAAACGGATCGTGCCTTTGACCGGCGTGAAATTAATGTCCGACTCGTTGATGTCCGGCGGCAGGACCGCGATGTCCATTTCCGCGCAGGCGTTGATGTATTCGGCGATCGTTCCTTGTTTGTAGATAGAGCTGAGCAGGGCGGCCATGAACTCCACCGGGTAGTAGGCTTTCAGCCAGGCCGTGCGGTACGAAACTATCGAGTAGGCCGCGCTGTGCGATTTATTAAAACCATACTCCGCAAATCCGGCGCAGATGTCGTAAATATTTTCCGCGTCTTTTTTGGCGAAACCTTTGGCCAGCGCGCCGGTGATAAATTTCTCCCGCATTTTGTCCATGATCGCCTGTTTTTTCTTGCCCATTGCTTTGCGCAGCGTGTCGGCTTCGCTCAAAGAAAATCCGCCGATTTCTTGCGCGATTTGCATGACCTGCTCTTGATAAATTATCAGGCCGTAAGTTTCCTGCAGATAAGGCTTGAGCTGCTGGTCAAATTTATAATAGGACACATCTTCCTGGCCGTGTTTGCGCCGGATAAAAGAATCCACGAATTGCATCGGTCCCGGGCGGTCCATCGCTTCCAGCGCGATAATGTCCTCAATAGCAGTCGGCTGCAAACGCTGAATCATGCCGGTCATGTGCGGCTCCTCGCATTGGAAAATTCCGGCGGTGTTGCCTTTTTGAAACACGGCAAAAACTTTCGGGTCATCGAGCGGAATATTTTCGATATCGGGACGCACGCCGTGATTTTTGGCGATCAGGTCGAGACAATCGTTAATCATAGTCAGATTGCGCAGTCCCAGCAAATCCATTTTCAGCAGTCCCAGTTCATCGATGTCGTCTTTAGCGTACTGCGTCAGTATCGCGCCGTCTTTGTCTTTGTACAGCGGCACGATCTCGGTCAGCGGCAGCGCGGAAATCACCACACCAGCGGCATGCATGCCCGTCCCGCGCGAAAAACCTTCCGCCCGCCGCGCCATGTCGAGATGCTTTTTGACCGCCGGATTGTCGTGGTACAGTTTTTCCAAGTCTTTGTTGTGAAAATCCTGTTTCTTGGGATCGTCGCTTCGATGCAAGGTGTCTTCGATCGTGACGCCAGGTTTTTTGCTGAACATTTTGCTGAGCTTATTGACTTCGGCCAGCGGCACACTGCTGACCCGCCCCACATCTTTGACCGCCGCTTTAGCCGCCAGTTTGCTGAAAGTGGCGATTTGCGCGACCCGGTCCAGCCCGTATTTTTGGCGAATGTAGTCGATAACTTCACTGCGCCGGCGGATGCAAATATCGATGTCGATGTCGGGCATATTGATGCGCTGGTCGGTCAAAAAACGCTCGAACAGCAGTTTGTATTGCAAAGGGTCAAGCGTGGTGATGTCCAGCGCATAAGAAACTATCGAGCCGGCCGCCGAGCCGCGTCCCGGGCCGATAATAATATTCTGTTCTTTAGCCCACTTAATAAAATCCGAGACAATTAAAAAATAGCTGCAAAATCCGGTCTTGGTGATGACTTCCAGTTCATGCTCATAACGCTGCCGGACTTCCTCGGAAAAATTTTCCCCGTAGCACCGGCGGATGCCTTCCTCGACGAGTTTGCGCAAATAGCTCGCTTCGTCATAACCCTCCGGCACGGCAAACTTGGGAATATGCTGGGTTTTATTGTCAAAATCAAAATTGATTTTCTCGGCGATGCGCAAAGTGTTTTCTAAATATTCCGGATGGTCGGGAAAAAGACTTTGCATTTCCGCCAGATTTTTGTAATAAGTTTCGGGATGTGATTTTAGCCGGTCGCTGTCGGTCAGCAGTTTATTTTGCGAAACGCACAGCAAAATATCCTGAATCAACGCGTCGCCGTTGTCGGTAAAATGGCTGTCGTTGGTGGCGACGATGGGAATATTTAGTTCTTGAGCAATTTGCTGCAGTCCGGCCAGCGCCTGTTTTTGTTCGGGCATGCCGTGATTTTGCGTTTCGAGATAATAATCGTCGCCGAAAAGATTTTTATAACGCCGCGCCGTTTCCAGCGCCTCGTTGTAACGGTTGTTTAAAATCATTTCCGGCACTTCACCGGCGATGCAGGCCGACAGGCAAATCAGCCCCTCGTGATGTTTTTCCAGCAAATCCCAGTCGATGCGCGGACGGTAATAAAAACCCTCAAGGCTGGCCGTCGAAACCATTTTGATCAGATTGCGGTAACCGATCTCGTTTTTGACCAGCAGGATTAGATGATAATTGGCCGCGTCAAGTTTGGTCTCCTTTTGGTGCAGACTGCGCGCCGCGACATAAGTTTCACAGCCGATAATCGGCTGGACGCCATGTTTTTTGCATTCTTTCCAGAAAAGATAAACGCCGTGCATTGTGCCATGGTCGGTGATCGCCGCCGCCGGAAAACCATAAGCTTTGGCGCGCGCGACAATATCCTCGATGCGCGATGCCCCGTCGAGCAGCGAATATTCCGTATGCGTATGCAGATGAACAAAACTCATTCAGGTTTTCCTATTATAATATTAACTTCTAAAAGCATCTTTTATTAACTCGATGTTTTGCACAGCATTGTTCGGGCTGAAGGAAATCAAGACCGCGTCAAACCGCACATAACTATCATTCAATTTATTGGCCTGCAAATAATGCCGCGCGGCGCGGATGATCTTTTTTTGTTTGGCCGGATCGACCGCCGCCCGCAAAGTGCGCAGGGAATTCTCTTTATAATACTTTACCTCGACAAAGGCAAGGACTTTTTTGTCCGGCAATTTTTCCGCGGCGACAATGTCGATTTCACCGGAGCGGCAGGCGTAATTTCTGGTGATGATTTGATAACCCTGGGACAACAAAAAATCCGAGGCAATTTTTTCGCCTTTGGCGCCGACGATACGCATAACGTGGCAATTATACTATGTTTCTTATAAAATATATAAATGGTAAAAATCCTGTATTTAATAGCCGGCGCAAATGGCAGCGGCAAGACAACGATTGCCAGAGAATTATTATCCGAAGAAAAACTGGAATTTCTCAATGCAGATGAAATAGC
>JAITIE010000113.1 GCA_031279615.1 Candidatus Margulisiibacteriota bacterium
GTTCGCCCCCGTATCCTCATCCCTTCCATAGCTCGATGAAACATCCTCACCGCCTCGTCCTCGGTAACTTCCTGCTCATTCCAGCCCTCACCGAGCACTTTATTGACAGCGTTCATCACCGTGCCTTGCTCATCGTCCAGCCAAACCAGCGGTATATTATTGGCGTAAATATACGTGCTGACAGCGCTCTCGATAGCTTCAGTTTCCTCAGCCTCTTTGAAACGGATGTTCAAATAATAATGATTGATAATCTCCGGCTCTTCTAGCTGACCGTTGGCCGCGCCGTAAGTCACGCCGTTGGCGGCAAAACCGATATCCGCGTCGCCGTATTTTTCGGTGAATTGCTCATAGCCCTCGCCGGAATTTTTGTCGATAACGCCGTTGCCGTTTTTATCCTCCAGGCCAAGATTTTTTAAAAAGGCTGCTTGCGCTATAGGAGAGAATTGGTTTAATTGTGAACTAATTGGGGGCATGATCCCTTCTCCTTTCCCTTTACATTAATATATCGTAGCCGGGCAGGTAAAGTTTCAGAATAATACATCTATTTTTTGTGGTCAATTTTTAATTTTTTGCCCGTACCATTGGCTGGTTGCCTGCACTCCGTGCGCCGGTTGCGCACTGGGACTTCCTCCGCGGCTTGTGGCCGCTGTCGGTCGCGGGTACTTCCTCCTGCGGAGTGGCGTGCGCATAGAAACCCGTGCTCGGTCGCAAATCTTTGATGATTAACTGCAATTTCTGACGTCCCTGCCATTCGTTGATAGATAAATTAAAAGCGATTTCCAGATTGAGGTTTTTTTGAATGAGCGGGTAGAGATTGGCCATATTCCAGCCCACGCCGTCGATGATATCCTGGCCATTGGTCAGCGAAAATTTCAGGTGCTGTTTATTGCCGCCAATTTTAGCAAAGTCATAAATGGACAATTCTGTCGTCGTAAAAACCGGCTGCGGATTGCTCTGGCCAAATGGGTTGAGCTTTTCCAGTTCCTCGGCCAGCGCGGCAGTGATTTGCTCTTTAGGCAGCGCGGCGTCAATCGGCAGTTTGGCAATGTAATTGTCCGCCGTGCTGTTCTCGGCCAGCGCCTGGCGGTAAGCCTGTTTAAATTCCTCTATGCGGTCGCGGGCGATCTCAAAACCGGCCGCTTCCTTGTGCCCGCCGTGGTCTTTGAGCAGATAGGCGCATTTTTGCAGCGGACTAAAAATATCCAGACCGGCCAGCGAGCGGATCGAGCCGCGGCCACCCTCGCCGGAAACCGCAATCAGCACGGTTGGCCGGTTGTGCTGCCTGACGATTTGCGCGGCCACAATGCCGATAATGCCCGGATGCCAGCCTTCCGCGGCCAGGATGAAAACTTTCTCCGCGTTTTTGTCCGGCAGTTTTTCGATCGCCGCGGTAATTTGCGCGTTGATGCGGCTGCCGATTTCCTGCCTCTCGGCGTTGAGCTTGTTTAATTCCAGAGCTAATTGTTTGGCGCGCTGGTAGTTGGTTTCCAGCAGCAATTTGACGGCGATAGCGGAGTCGCCCAGGCGGCCGGCGGCGTTGATGCGCGGTCCGAGGCCAAAACCGATGTCGCGCGCGGTGAGCGTCTGTCCGGTCAGTCCGGCCGCGTCGGCCAGCGCGCGCACGCCAACTCTTTTTTGCGGATTGATTTCACGCAGGCCAAAAATCGCCAGCGCGCGATTTTCTTCCAGCAGAGGAACCACGTCGGCGATCGTGCCGAGAAGTACCAGATCGAGATACTGTTTGGTTTGGCTGTAAGGCGCGTGGCCTTTGAGCCGGAACATCTGCTCGGCAAATTTAAAAGCCACGGATACGCCGGCGATATTGCGGCCAGAAAAAGTCGGATCGTTGTTCATTTTGGGATTGACCAGAAAATCCGCCGGCGGAAAAATAACCGGCGGGTTGTGATGATCGGTCACGATCACACTCAAGCCCAGCTCTTTGGCGTATTTGATTTCCTCATAATTACTGATGCCGCAGTCCACAGTCACAATTATTTCCGTGCCGTTTTCCTGAATTTTTTGCACGGCGGTTTTGTTCAGACCGTAGCCTTCGGAAAAACGGTGCGGTATATAGTAGTCCAGTTTGGCCGCGCCGAGCTTTTGCAAAGCGCTGTAGAGCAGCGTCGTGCCGGTCACTCCGTCGACATCGTAATCGCCGTAAATAGTGATTTTTTTGTGCAAATTTTTCAGCAGATAAACTGCGGCTTCGGCGATGTTGGGGATTTGCTCCAGCGGCGCGAGGTCTTGCAGTGAAGGATTGAGAAAAGTTGTGACCTCTGCCGGAGCGCTGATTTTCCGGTTGCGCAAAACTGCGGCGACCACCTCGGCGCGGCTGCCCAGCGCCGGCTGCTCGGCCGGTTGTATCCATTCTTGATTGAGCAATGAGAGTTTGGACAAGGCTTAAACTCTAACTAAAAATAACGGCTGTCCGGCTTCCACCAGCTGCGCGTTAGCGACCAGAATTTTCTCGATAGTGCCGGCGGTATCCGCCTCAATTTCATTAAAAGTTTTCATAGCCTCGATGACGCAGACAGGCTGGCCTTTGGCCACCGCCGCGCCAACGCTGACCAGCGGCGGACTGTCCGGCGAAGCCGCTTGGTAAAAAGTGCCGGTCATCGGCGACTTGATCTCCTGCAGACCGGCGGCGGGTTTCTCCGCGGCTGAAGATTCCGCGGCTTTGGCCGGAATATGCCCGGTGTTATGGTATTGCGGCGCGGCTGGCGCTTCCAGGTTTTTCTGTATCTCAATTTTAAAATCATTTTCTTCGACCGCCAGACCGTTGATGTCCGACCGCTCAACGAGCTTTATGAGCTCCTCGATTTTTTTGAAGTCCATTTGTTCATTTTATCCGAGCGGTTCACGGTTTGGCAACATAGAATTTTGCCGAAGCTTTGGTCTATGGTGTAAAATAAAGATATGCCTGCGTTGTCCACAGTCAATTTGGAAAACCGCCGCGCTGGAGGGCGCGGATTGGTGTTGTTCCTGATACTTTCGTTCGTCGCGGTAAATTTATTTCTAGGCGTCCAGGAAATTGCGCATTGGGGGCATGAGCATAACTGCGCCGGCGCGGATGGCGGCTGTGCCATGTGTTTGGTCGTGCAGGCCGCGCAGAGTTTAAATCTAAAATTATTTGTTTCCAGCGCGTCAGCTCTGCCGGTCTTATTTTTCCTGGCGGCGGCTGTTATTTTAAACAAACCGCGCGCCGGCATTTCGTTTAACGCCACACCGGTTAATTTGAAGGTGCGCCTGAATAATTGAAAACTCCTGCCTAAAAAATTCTAAGCAGGAGGTTTATTTCTCATGAAAAAATTATTGTTTTTAACCGTGCTGGTTTTTGCCGCGGCGTTAATTGGCTGTGCGCCGAATTCCGCCGCCAAATCAGACGGCAAAATAAACATAGTGACGACAATTTTTCCGCAATATGATTTTGCGCGGAATATCGCCGGCGACAAGGCCAATGTCACGTTGCTGCTACGCCCGGGCGCGGAGAGCCACTCTTACGAGCCGTCGCCGCAGGACATTATCAAAATCAAGAACAGCGCCGTGTTCATTTACACCGGCGGCGAGTCTGACGACTGGGTCGAAAAAATTCTGGCGGCGCTGGACACCAGCCAGATGAAAGTTGTAACGCTGATGGACTGCGTGCCGGTCGTGGAAGAAGAACTGGTCGAAGGCATGCAGGAGGAAGAAGAGGAGTACGCGCGTGAGGCTGAACCAGAATATGATGAGCATGTTTGGACCTCGCCGCGCAATGCCAAACTCATTGTGCAAAAAATTGCCGCTGTCCTCGGCGCTGTAGACACGCCCAACGCCGCTGTTTACCAGCAAAATGCCAAAAATTACCTGGCGGAGCTGGACAAACTGGACGCGGATTTCCGCGCTTTGACCGGCGGCGCCAAAAGGAAAACCTTGATTTTTGGCGACCGTTTTCCTTTTCGTTATTTTGCTGACGCTTACGGCCTGAAATATTTTGCGGCTTTTCCAGGCTGTTCTACCGAAACCGAAGCCAGTCCCGCCACGATCCGCTTTTTGATTGATAAGACGAGACAGGAAAAAATTCCGGTGGTGCTGCACATCGAATTGTCCAATCAAAAGATGGCCAAAGCGATAGCCGAAGCGACGGGCGTGCGGGTGCGCCAATTGCACGCGGCGCATAACATTACGCGCCAGGATTTTCAGAACGGCCTGGGCTATTTGGATTTGATGCGCCAGAATATCGCGGTCTTAAAGGAGGCTCTGTACTAAAATGTTTTTATCCTGCCAAAACGCCGCGCTGGCCTATGACGGCAATATAGTGGTCAGCGAGCTGAATTTTTCCGCGGAGGCCGGCGATTATATCTGTGTCGTCGGTGAGAACGGCTCGGGCAAAAGCACGCTGTTGCAGGGTCTGCTGGGACTGAAAACTCCCTGCGCCGGAAAAATTATCTGTTCTGCGGATTGGCGCGAGTCAAGCAGTGGTTATTTGCCGCAGCAGACAGCCGCGCAAAAAGATTTTCCGGCCAGCGTGTCTGAAGTCGTTTTGTCAGGACGCATTGGCCGGCTGGGCTGGCGGCCTTTTTATTCCGCGGCGGACCGGAAGGCCGCGCAAACCAATCTGCGGCTTTTAGGCTTGGAGCGGTTGCGCGGCCGTTGTTTCCGCGAATTGTCCGGCGGGCAGCAGCGGCGGACGCTCCTGGCTCGAGCTTTGTGCGCCGCGCAAAAATTGCTTATTTTAGACGAGCCGCTGGCCGGCCTCGACCCGTCCGCCGCGCAAAATGTTTACACACTGCTCAAAAAACTGAATAAGGCCGGACTGACTATTATTATGGCTTCGCATGATTTGCCCGGCGCGCTGCGGCAGGCCTCGCATATTTTGCATTTGCAAAATAAACAAAAATTTTTCGGTCCGGTCGAAAGCTACAAAAAATGGCGGGAGAAAAAACATGTTTGATTTTTTCACGGAAATGCTCTCCTATGTTTTCATAGTCCGCGCGCTGATTGTCGGACTGCTGGTCTCGCTCTGCGCCGCGCTGCTGGGCGTCAGTCTGGTGCTGAAACGCTACTCCATGATCGGCGACGGTTTGTCGCATGTCGCGTTTGGCGCGCTGGCCGTCGCTTCCGTCTGCCATGTCGCGCCGCTGGCGGTGGCGGTGCCGGTGGTCCTGCTGGCGGCTGTTTTGTTGCTGCGGCTCAGCGAGAACAGCAAGATCAAAGGCGACGCGGCGATTGCCCTTATTTCGACCGGCGCTTTGGCGATCGGTGTGACGGTGATCTCCGTCACGACCGGCATGAATACCGATGTCTGCAATTATCTTTTTGGCAGTATTCTGGCGATGAGCAAGAGCGACGTGTACTTAAGCGTTGGTCTGGCGCTGGCCGTGCTGATTTTATTTATTTGTTTTTACCAGAAAATTTTTGCCGTGACGTTTGACGAAAATTTCGCGCGCGCCGCCGGGGTTAAAACCAATCTCTACAATATATTCATCGCTTGCCTGACGGCTGTAACTATAGTGCTGGGCTTGCGCATGATGGGCGCGCTGCTGATCTCCAGCCTGGTTGTCTTTCCAGCGCTGACTGCCATGCGCGTCTGCAAAAAATTTCTGATGGTCACCTTGGCTGCGGCTTTGATTTCAGTTTTTTGTTTTCTGTTCGGCCTAGTCCTTTCTTATATCTACGCCATGCCGACGGGAGCCAGTGTGGTTATTATAAATATCGCCCTGTTTTTGTTTTGCGGGCTGCTGGCCGGCCTGCAGGCCAAAGGCTGGCTGCGGACAATTCTCGTCCTCGTGATTTTGGGCGGACTGCTGGCGGCGGAAGAAAAAGTCATTGAAATAAAGGAAAATTTTTTCGTGACGCAGACCAATGAGATTTACGCTAATGCGCCGGATTATCTGGGGCGGACGCTCAAGTACGAGGGGATTTTCAGCCTGTATGAAGATCCGGATTCTGGCAAAAAATATTACGCGGTGATCCGCTACGGACCTGGCTGCTGCGGCACGGATCTCAACGCCGGTTTTGAAGTGGTCTGGGACAAAGAATATCCGCAGGCCAATGACTGGGTGGAAGCGGTCGGCAAGCTAGAGGAATACGATGACAACGGCATCCGCGCTTTGCAGCTGCGCCTGGCCTCGCTCAAAATCCTGCCCGTGCGCGGCAAAGAACAGGTCATGCGCTAAAATCGGCAAAATTCCAGCACAAACACAGGCTTTACGGACTTTATAGGCAGGTAATAGCGCCAGGGGGCAGGTACAGCCTGTTATTTTCACGGCTAATAATGCTATAGTTCTCCTAACAAATTGAAAGGAGAAGTGGTTTTTATGCGAAAAATTTTGTTTTGTGCTGCGGTTATGTTTTTCTTGACAGGGTGCGGTGCGGATTTTGCCAAGAGTTTTGAGAAAGACGCCGTGGGCGTGTTTTTCGGTGTGCTGCCAGCAGCGAACGACAGCGGCATTGCCACGACGCTCAATGTCAAAAACGGCGAGTATACCTTGAGCACTAAATTTGTCAGTAAACAAAAAGTCCCGACCGTAACTAAAGGCAGGCTCGTCTATGTCCGCAAAAATGTTTTGCAAATCGGCGATTCTTTATACGAAACGCGCAACGGCCAGGAACTGCGTTTGCTGGACACCCAGGGCAAAAGAATTAAATCAAAGTTAAATTATTCACTTTACGAGATCTGGCTGTAATACGACGGACAACCAGCGCCGGGCCTGTTGGCGCAGGCTCGGCGGATTACATGCAAAAC
>JAITIE010000135.1 GCA_031279615.1 Candidatus Margulisiibacteriota bacterium
TTTTGTTAATCGGGCGTATTGCGGAAAAATGTTATACGGCGATAATTACGTATCGGGGTGAAAATGTGCGGATTATTTCCGTACGGTGCGCGCGCCAAAAAGAGGAGGACTATTATGAAAGCCAGTGAGTTCGACAAAAAATTTGAGTCCGGCGAGGATATGTTTCCGTATCTGGATCTGTCCTCAGCGCGGCGGCCAAATAGAGTCAAGAGAATAAACGTGGATATTCCGACTTGGATGATCAATTCTCTGGATCGAGAGGCTGTGCGTTTAGGCGTGACCAGACAATCCGTGATCAAGTTTTGGCTAGCCGACCATATCAGCTCCGCCGCGTAGTATGTCCTCCGCCAACACCGAGCGCATTTTAGCCGAAATTGCCAGCGCGCAGTTCACCCCGCCGGAGCGGTCTTTCGCTGAACGCAAGGCCGAGCTGTATCCGAAGTTTGAGAATTTTGCTAAAATCGTGGAACAATACATCGATGATCCGCGGATTTTAGCGGAGCTGGCCGCGATCAGGAAGAAGCTGCAATGAGCGGGAAAATCAAGATCGGCATTATTGGCGCGACGGGTTACACCGGCGCGGAGTTGCTCCGTCTTTTGCTCGACCACCCGCAGGCGGACCTAAAATACCTGACCACCACTTCAGCGGCGGGGCAGGACATCAGCGAAATATATCCCTTTTTGCGTCCGCGTTTTTCCCAAAAACTGGCCGGGTATGAATTGTCCGCGGCGCAAAAACTCGATGTGGTTTTTATCTGTCTGCCGCACGGCAAATCCATGGACATTGCGCCGGAGTTAGTGAACGCCGGTGTAAAAGTTATCGACCTCGGCGCGGATTTCCGTTTTCGAGACCTGGCCGTTTATGAAAAAACTTACCAGAAACACACCGCGCCGGAAATGAACGCTCAAGCTGTTTACGGTTTGCCGGAATACAATCGCGCGCAAATCCAGAAAGCCAAATTGATTGCCAATCCGGGCTGTTATGTCACCGCGGCGACTTTGGCTTTGAAGCCGATAATCGAAAATTTGTCTTTTGTCGAGGGCTCGATTATTATCGACGCCAAGTCCGGCGTTTCTGGAGCCGGACGCGCCCTGCGTCAGGACACTCATTTTTTGGAAGTGTACACTAATTTCTCTGCTTACAAGCTCGGCGTACACCGCCATCAGCCGGAAATAGAGCAAAATCTGGGCGGAGCGCCGGTGGTCTTTTCGCCGCACCTTTTGCCGGTAAACCGCGGTATTTTAGCCACAATTTACGTGAAGTTAGGCAAGAAAACGGATATAGATAATATATTATCTATTTTGCAAAAACAGTACCAAAACGAGCCTTTTGTGCGTGTCGTGAAAAATCCGCCGGCTTTGAAAGATGTCGTGGGCAGTAATTATTGCTTGATTTCTCCAACGGTTGTTTCTACTCCGTTCAACGACCAGACGCAGTTGATACTTGTGTCCGCGCTGGACAATCTGGTCAAAGGCGCGTCTGGCCAAGCCGTGCAGAATATGAATATAATGTTTGGCTTGCCGGAAACTACGGGTTTGGAGCGCGTGGCTTTAAATCCGTAAGCTCGCGCTGAAAAGGAGTAAGAAATGCTGCCCAAAGGTTTTCAATATGCTGGAGTTCACGCTGGTTTGAAAGACGGCGATAAAAAGGACATGGGGCTGATCGTTTCCGAGAAAAAGGCGGTTTGCGCTGGTGTTACCACGACCAATCTAGCCTGCGCCGCCTGCGTCAAACGCAACCGCAAAGTCTTGCGCCGCGGTTCTGCCAAAGCGATTATTGTAAACACCAAATACGCCAACGCCTGCACCGGCAGGCAGGGCGATAAAGACGACGCCGAGTACGCCAAAATTGCGGAAAAACTTTTCGGCGGGCCAGTCTTGACCGCTTCGACCGGCGTGATTGGCCAAAATTTGCCCATGGACAAGATTAAAAAAGGCGCTGAATTGCTCCAGAAAAACCTGAAGCACGATGACGCTGATTTTGCCGAGGCTATTTTGACTACAGACCTGACGGTGAAAAAGATTACCAAAACCGTTCAGATACTTGGCCGCGATGTCACTATCTGCGGCGTGGCCAAGGGCTCCGGCATGATTCATCCCAATATGGCTACGATGCTGGCTTTCATTACCACCGACGCTTCGTTGAATCACAGTCTTTTACAGAGAATTATTCGTGAAGTTACCGCTATTTCTTTCAATCAAATTACCGTCGACGGCGACACCAGCACCAACGACATGTGCCTCTGTCTGGCCAACGGCATGTCCGGTGTGCGCATTGACCGTCAAAATTTGCCTGTTTTTCAGGCCGCACTGACCGAAGCGCTGATTTTCCTTGCCAAAGCGATAGCCGCGGACGGCGAGGGCGCGACCAAACTCATGGAGGTCAATGTGACCGGCGCGCGTTCACTCCGGGAAGCGCGTCTGGCCGCCAAAGCGGTGGCCGGTTCTCCGCTGGTCAAATGCGCGGTGTACGGCGGCGATGATAATTGGGGACGCGTGATTGCGGCGGTTGGCCGCAGCGGGGCTAGATTTGACCCCGAAAAAGTCCGAATGAACTGGGACGGCCTGCAAACCAAGACGGTTACTATCAATATCGACCTGGCCAATGGCCGCGAGTCCGCGCAGGCCTGGGGCTGTGATTTGACCGAGGGCTATATTAAGATAAATACGAAGTATAATTAAGCTTGAATTATAAGTGAAAAATATTTTGCTGGAGCGCGTTTGGTTCGAACTTAACAAGCATGCAAAGCATGCGCCGTTAAGTGAGAAGCCACCGCGCGCGGAAGCAAAGATATTTTTCACGCCAGCACATATACAGATAAAAAAGCATGTTATAATCCCATCCTATGCAAAAGTTTCAGGACAAAGTCGAGGTTATTTTAGACGCGCTGCCGTATATTCGTAAATTTCAGGGCGCAATAGTCGTCATCAAATACGGCGGCTCGGCCATGATCGACCCGCGGCTCAAACGCGAGGTCGCGCGCGACATTGCTTTGCTGAATTATATCGGCATGAAGCCGGTCGTGGTGCATGGCGGCGGCAAGGAAATCAATAATTGGCTGGACAAAGTCGGCAAAAAGGCCGAATTTGCGCCCAACGGCCTGCGGGTGACGGATAAAGAAACCATGGAAGTTGCGGAAATGGTTTTAGGACGCGTCGGCAAGGAGATAGTGGAATTACTGCACCGCGAGGGCGAGACCAAAGCCGTGTCCCTGTCCGGCAAAGACGCCGGTCTTTTCGTGGCGGAAAAACTGCAGTCCGATTATGATCTGGGTTTTGTCGGCGAGATCAAGACCGTCAACGCTGAAGTAGTGCGCGGTTTGCTGGAAAAAGGTTTTATTCCGGTCATCTCTTCCGTGGCGATGAGCCGCGTTGGCGAGACTTACAATATCAATGCCGACATTGCCGCCTGCAAAATCGCCAAAGAGCTGGAGGCGGCGAAGCTCTACCTGATGACCGATGTGGACGGTGTGCTGGATAATGCCAAAAAACTAATCCAGCGCCTCAATAAGAAAAAAGCCGAGGAATTGATCGCCAATAAAGTGATTTCCGGCGGCATGATACCCAAAATCCAGAGCGCGCTGGATGTTTTGAGCATTGGCGTAAAATCGGTGCATATCATTAACGGCACGGTGGAGCACTCGCTCCTGCTGGAGACTTTGACCAGCGAGGGCATCGGCACAATGGTGACGCTGGATTAAATATGAAAAAAGATTTTATATCGCTCAAAGACCATGACGCGCGGACGATCAATCAGCTGATCCGTCAGGCGTACAATCTCAAAGCGCAGGCGCGCGCTGGCAAAAAACACGAGTTGCTGCAGGGCGAGTCGCTGGCGATGATTTTTGACAAGCCCTCGACGCGCACCCGCGTGTCTTTTGACGTGGCGATGTATGAGCTGGGTGGCCACGCGATCAATATCACCGCTGGCGAGTGCGGTCTCGGCACGCGCGAGTCGGTGCCGGATGTGGCGCGGACTTTGAGCCGGTTCTGCGACGCGATCATGGTGCGCACTTTTGGCCACGATATTGCGCTGGGACTGGCCGAACACGCCAGCGTGCCGGTCATTAACGGTCTGACCGATCTCATGCACCCCTGTCAGGCCATGGCCGACGCCTTGACCATGTACGAAATTACCGGCGGCTTGCAAGGCGTGCGTTTGACCTACATCGGCGACGCTAATAATGTGACGAATTCGCTCATTCACCTGGCTGAAAAAACCGGCATTGAGCTGACAGTCTGCACGCCCAAAAATTATGCGCCGGACAAAAAAATGACCGCGGAGCATAAAGCGCTGTTGAGCAATGACCCCGCCGCCGCGGTAAAAAAAGCCGATTTTATTTACACGGATGTCTGGGCCAGCATGGGGCAGGAAAAATTGGCCGCGCAAAAAAACAAAGCTTTCAAGGACTATCAGGTCAACAGCCAGCTTCTCAAAAAAGCGCCGAAAAAAGTAAAAATAATGCACTGCCTGCCGGCGCACCGCGGGCTGGAAATCACCGACGAGGTGATCGATGATCCGGAAAAATCTATCGTTTTTGAGCAGGCCGAAAACCGCCTGCACGCGCAGAAAGCGATTTTGGTGTATCTGTTGAAGTAAAAAAGGAGAAGCAAATGGTAAAAAAAGTAGTTCTGGCCTATTCCGGCGGTTTGGATACATCGATTATGATCCACTGGCTTAAAAACAATTACAACTGCGAAGTCATCGCCTACGCCGCGGACGTGGGGCAGGGTTTGCGCGAGCTGGACGATCTGGAACAACGCGCCTTAGCCGCCGGCGCCAGCAAAGTGTACGTGCTGGACCTGCGCCGGGAGTTTGTCGAGGAATACATCTGGCCGACGCTCAAAGCCGGCGCTGTGTACGAAAGCAAGTACCTGCTCGGCACGTCTTTTGCTAGGCCAGTCATTGCCAAACATCAGGTTGCTGTCGCGGAAAAAGAAAACGCGGACGCCGTGGCGCACGGAGCCACCGGCAAAGGCAATGATCAGGTGCGTTTTGAATTAACTTTTATGGCGCTCAATCCAGCTTTGCGGATAATTGCCCCGTGGCGGGACCCCAAGTGGACTATTAACTCCCGCGAGGAAGCGATTGATTATGCGGAGAAGCATAATATTCCGCTCAAAATCACGAAAAAACGCATATATTCCGAAGATGCTAATCTCTGGCATATCTCGCACGAAGGTGCGGAACTGGAAGACCCGTGGCAGGAACCGGCGGACACAGTTTTCAGCATTTCCAATACTTTAGAGAAAGCGCCGGACAAAGCCGAGCATATAGAACTGGAATTTGCGCAGGGCGCGCCCGTTGCTCTCAACGGGCAGAAACTTGCGGCGGTTGATTTGCTTTTGAAGCTGAACGAAATCGGCGGCAGACACGCTGTCGGGCAAATCGACATAGTGGAAAACCGACTGGTCGGCATGAAATCACACGGTGTTTATGAGACGCCGGGCGGCTCTATCCTGTACGCGGCGCATGACAATCTGGAACAGCTTGTTTTGGACAAAGAAACCTATCAGCTCAAACAGCATCTGGCGCGCAAATACGCCGAGCTGGTTTACAACGGCCAGTGGTTCACGCCAGCGCGCGCGGCGCTGGACGCTTTTGTCAATAAAACGCAGGAAAAAATGGACGGCACGGTGCGTTTAAAATTGTACAAGGGCAATATCGCGCCAGCGGGAGTTAAGTCGCCGCATTCGCTGTACCTGGAAAATCTGGCGTCTTTTACAAATTCCGACCTCTATGACCAGAAAGACGCGGCTGGTTTCATCCGTTGTTTCGGTCTGCCGCTCAAGGCGGCCAAACT
>JAITIE010000137.1 GCA_031279615.1 Candidatus Margulisiibacteriota bacterium
GCCGCGCCGAAAGAAAACTCGCCGGACACCGGATCGGCCGTATGCAGTCCCATGATGTTTTCGATCAGGACGCCGCGGTCGATATTTTTGATAATGTCCTGTCTGGTCAATTTGCCGGACTGAAAATAAAGATTGCTCGCGCCAATCACCGGCTCGCTGAAAATCGAGGCGCGCGCGGCACTGCCCGCGTGCGGCACGCCGCACTTGCGCGCGGAATAAACATCATAAAAAAAATCTCTTAACCGGCCGTTTTTGATAAGCGTCCTTTTGCGCCCGGGCACGCCTTCGCCGTCGTAGAGAAATGAGCCGCTCAAAGCTGGCAAAAACGGATCGTCGATCAGCGTAACTTTCGCCGAAGCCACTTGTCTGCCAAGCTTTCCGCGGAAAAGCGATTTTTGGCGCAGGACGTTTTCCGCGCTGAAAAGCTCGGCCAGCACCGACAAAAAATCTCTGGCCACGGACGGAGTCAACAGCAAATCATACTTGCCTGTCTTAACCGGCACAGCATCGAGCATGCGTGCGGCGCGTTCAGCGGCAGTCTGCCCTATTTTTTGCGGATTAATGCTTTTCGGCGAAACACTATATTTATAATCATACGCGGCTTCCATACGCTCGCCGGACTTGGCGGCAATTTCCAGCGTTACACCGCAGAGAGTTTTTCGGCCGCGCGCGTCAACGCCGCGCGTGTTCACCAGGCGAGTTTCGCCTGTCGCGGCAAAAGCCGCCGCGGACTCCGTGGCAAAAATCCGGCTGTCAAATTCATAAGCCGCGCGTTCGGCGCGTCTCGCCCAGTCCGCCAAATCGGGCAAAGTCAGTTTCAGCGCGGAAAGAGCATAGCTGCGCAAATTTTTAGGTTTGCCGATTTTCCGCGGCGGCAGACCCAGCCATTTGTCGCGTTCGGCATAACCAGCATTCGTGACAGCCATATCCACAGCCTGCAAAATATCCGCATCGGTCAAAGCAGAAGTGTAGGCAAATCCCGCGCGCTGCCGGTGGATAACCCGGACTGCCAGCCCGCGGTCGCCGGCTGATTCGATTTTTTCCAGAGCTCCCTGCCGCACGACCACGCTTTCCTCGCGGCCGCTGGTCAGAAAAATTTCCGCCTCGTCCGCGCCCTGCCGGCGGGCATAACGCAGATATTTTTCCAAAGCCAGCTTTTCCATTATTGCTGTCCTCCCACAATCAGGGACGGGATGCGCACCGTCGGCTGTCCGTCGGAAACCGGCGCGGTCTGGCCTTTGCCGCAGACGCCGGAAATAAAATGCAGGTCATTACCGACCCGGTCAATGCTTTTCAGAACTTCAATGCCACTGCCGACCAGTGTCGCGCCGCGCACCGGCTGGCCGACGCCGCCATCTTTCAGCAAATAGCCCTCGGTTACCTCAAAAACAAAATTGCCGTTGGTGACATCGACCTGTCCGCCGCCAAGTTTTTTGACAAAAAGACCGTTTGCCACCGAGCGGATAATTTCCACAGGGTCGTCCGTGCCCGCGGCCAGATAAGTATTGGTCATGCGCGGCAGAGGCGCGTAACGATAGGATTCGCGGCGGCCGTTGCCGGACAGCTGGTGTTTTAACAAACCGGCATGCAGGCGGTCATTCATAAACCCGCTGACTTTGCCGGCGGCGATCAAAATATTTTTCCGCGCCGGTGTGCCTTCATCATCGCAAGCCGCCGCGCCGTACAGACCGGCCAGCGTGCCGTCATCAATTATCGTGACACATTTCGGGAACAACCGCGCGCCAAGCGTGTCCGTAAATATTGAGGTTTTTTTATAAATAAAATCCGCTTCCAGCGCATGGCCGCAGGCCTCGTGGATCATCGTGCCGCCGGCCTCGCCGCTCAAAACCACCGGCATGGTTCCAGCCGGGGCTTTGGACGCGGAGAGCAACAATACCGCCCGCGCGGCGGCGGTCTCAGCTAAATTCTCCGCGCGTTGCAAAGTAAAATCTCCCCAGCCGCCGCTAAAACCCGCCGCTTCATAGCCGGTCTGCAAATCGCCGCCCTGTTTGGCCACGCACTGCACAAGAAATCTCCGGCGCGTCCGCGTGTCCGTGCTCCAAACCCCGTCAGTATTGGCGATGAAAACTTTTTGTTCACTCTCGCCTAAGCGCGCCGTGACCTGGCAGATTTTTTTAGAAAAACGGCGCGCGGCTTTTTCCGCGGCGCGGATCAGCTCGATCTTTTCGCCGGTGGTTTTTTGCTCCGCCGCAGTTTGATAATTTTTCCGCGCAAAATTCGCCAGCGTTTTTTGGCCGGACTGTGCGGCCAGCGCGCTGATCCTTTTGGCCAGATCCAAAACATCCTCCGCGCGCAGAGAATTAACAAAACCGTAATAAGTTTTTGCGCCGTTGATGATGCGAAAACCACAGCCGCAATCCACGCCGGAGCGAATCCGTTCCAGCCGGCCATTGTCCAGACCAGCTGAAAAAGCCGTTTTGTATTCCGCAAAGACCTCGGCAAATTGCTGGCCGGCCTGCAGCGCAATTTCCAGAGCTTCTTGAACTATCTTTTGTTCCAGCATCAGACCAGCTCGCTCACTTGATTATTGCCCAGAAACATGATGACCAGTCCGTAAACCACAAACACGGCTTGAAAGCCGCTCAGCAGGGCAATTAAAATTTCGGCGTAAGGCAGTTTCTGTAAAAATACGGCGGCCAAATTGACCACCAGCGCGGTCAGCAAAACAAAAGACAACACTTGCAGCGCGTGGCGGAAATTTTTAAGCAGATAATTGCCGAGCAGGTAATAAATCCGGTACACCGGCATATTGCTCAAAACATACACCACCGGAAAAAGCGTTTCGCCCAGACCGACCAGGAAAATCAGCGGCAGCAACAGGAACGCGATTTTAGCGGCCAGCTGACTGCCCAGCAGTGAGAGCAGGAGGACGCCCAGCGCGGTCACCAAAAGCAACGGCAGCACAAAGCCCCAAAAAAGCGTCGGTATATAGCGTTTCAAGCTGTCCGCCAATGTCTGTCCGACCAGAATTTTTTTGCGCACGATCATTTGCCGCGCGCAGTCCGCCGCAAAAATCTGCACAAAAACCGTCAGCGCGAAAGCGACGGCCAAGAGCACATAACTTAATTGCTCCTCATTAAAATAAGCGGCCAGAAATTTGGCGGGCAGAGCCGCGGCCAAACGCGCGCTCAACGCCACGTACAGCGCGATTTGATCCTGTTTGAGCAAATGTAAAACTCTAGCGACCACGGTCTATAGCCTCGTTTACTAATTTGTCGGCTGCTTTATTCTGCGCGCGCGGCACATGCGTCAGGGAAAATTTCCGCAGTTTGGCGATCGACTCCGCCGCCTGAAAACACAAAGCGCGCAGTTTTTCATCTTTGACCTTGTACTGGCCATTGATCTGGCGCACCATTAATTCGCTGTCGGCAAAAACCTCCAGCTCGTTGTAACCCAGCTCCACGGCTTTGCGCAGAAGCAAAATCAAGGCCGTGTATTCCGCGACATTATTAGTGGCCGCGCCGAGATATTCGCTGATCGTCAGAGGCCTGTCACCGAGCAAAACCGCTCCCGCGCCGGCCGGCCCGGGATTGCCCCGCGCGCCGCCGTCCACAAAACCTCTGCCTTTCATAAAAAGATTTTAACATTTATAATGCGTTTATGGTGATAATCGCGCCATCTATTCTCTCCGCGGACTTCGCGGAATTGCACAAGGACATTGCTCTGGCCGAAAAAGCCGGCGCGCAATGGCTGCATCTTGACATCATGGACGGACATTTTGTCCCCAATCTGACCATCGGTCCCGTCGTCGTGGCGGCAATCCGTCCGCGCACCAAACTTTTTTTTGACGCGCATCTGATGATCGAAAATCCTGAAAAATATCTGGCGGCTTTTGCCGCGGCGGGCGCCGACCTGATCTGCGTGCATCTGGAAACGCTAAAAGACCCTCGCCAAATTTTGCGGCAAATCAAAACGCTGGGCAAAAAAGCCGGCTTGGCCGTCAATCCTGATAAAAAATTCGCAGACATTCAGCCCTACCTTTCGGAGCTGGATCTGGCGCTTTTTATGTCCGTCTGGCCCGGTTTTGCGGGGCAGAAATTCATCGCCGACTGCCTGCCGGAAATAGCCAAATGCCGTGAATATATCACCGCCCATCGCCTGTCCGTGGATATAGAAATAGACGGCGGCATTAACCGCGCCACCGCTCCGGCCGTCATTGACGCGGGCGCCAGCGTGCTGGTCGCCGGTTCAGCCATATACCAGGCCGCCGATCCGGCCGCTGAAATCCAGCATTTTATTTCGCTGTAAAATCTTGCAACAACTTTAAAGAACTTGCGATATCCTGCTGTAAGGGAAAAGACTTACAAATACAGATATGAGGTGCTTTATGAAAAAAACAAATACAACCGTTATCTTAAGCGAGAAATTCCAGCAGAGTATGCGGCATATGAATATGTATGAGCATTTGGCCAAAAAAGACGAGAGCTGCTACAAAGGCA
>JAITIE010000002.1 GCA_031279615.1 Candidatus Margulisiibacteriota bacterium
CTGGGCGTTAACGGCCACCAAGAGCGCGCGGCCGCCGCGAAAAAGCTATTCGCTCTGCCGGAAGATATTGAAGTGTTCGCGGCCATCGCCGTTGGTCATCCGGCGGAGAGTAGAAAAGCGCAGCCGCGATATGAGGAAAACCGGGTGCATTACGAGAAATACTAATTCAACAGCCTTGACAAGCGCTAATTAACCGCATATATTATCCTTGTAAATCGAAAGTGATACTTTTGATTTGCAAGGATAGCTTATGACGCAATATTTAGCCAGAATCAACGAATCCGCTCTGCGCAGCAGGCTGAAAGCTACGCCAGTAGTAGCCGTAACCGGTCCACGCCAGTGTGGAAAATCAACTCTGGTAAAGCATCTACTCGAAAAACATAAAAATGTTCTTTACCTAGATCTGGAACGCCCGACCGATTTAGAAAAACTTGCTCTGCCGGAGCTATTCTTGCAGGCCCAAAAAGGCAAATTGATCTGTATCGATGAAATACAGCGTAAGCCTGAGCTTTTCCCGCTGATCAGAAGCCTGGTGGATGAATGGCAGAGGTCCGGTTGTTTTTTGATCCTGGGTTCAGCCTCCAGAGAACTGCTCAAACAAAGCTCTGAAAGTCTGGCCGGCAGAATTTCTTATAATAGATTGACCCCTTTTTTATTAAATGAGCTGCCCGGCTGCTCCATTGAGGATTATTTAACTCGTGGAGGTTTTCCGCGCAGCATATTGGCCGGCAGCCAAAAACATTCTTACGAATGGCGCCAGGATTTTATCGCTACTTTTTTGGAACGCGACCTGCTGCAATGGGCCGGATTTACACCGACAACCATGCGGCGGCTCTGGAAAATGCTGGCGTATCTCAACGGCCAAACGGCCAATTTTGCCAGGCTGGGTTCTGCGTTAAACATCAGCGCAGTGCTGGCCAGACATTATATTGACCTGCTAACCAGCACGTACATGACAGATTTGGTTGAGCCGTATTTTTCCAATCTGAAAAAGCGTCTGGTCAAAGCGCCCAAAGTTTATATCGCCGATTCCGGTCTGGCCAATGCCCTGCTGGAGATCCGCTCATATGCTGACCTCACTGGACATCCGTCTATCGGAGCCGCTTGGGAAAGCGTGGCGCTCGCCAATTTGCGGGGCTGGTATCCGGCTGCGGAGATATTTTATTACCGCACCTCTGCCGGAGCGGAAATCGATTTCATATTAAAACTCGCCGGCAAAGTAATCGCTCTGGAATGTAAAGTGTCCAGCGAAACCAGTTTATCCAAAGGCAATTATTTTGCGCTGGAAGACATTAAACCGGATCACGCCTTTGTGGTGACACCCTCCGGCTCCAGCTGGCCACTGCGCAAAAATATTGAAGTGGTCTCGTTAAAAGAACTGCGTCATAAATTGCACAAGATATTCTCTTACTCCCACTCAATCGTCGCTGGCGGTTTGGAAGAAATATCGTAACAGACGCGCGTGATTTCCGGCACTTCGTTGATGACGCGCGAGGAGATTTTTTCCAGCAGTTCCCAGGGCAGCCGCGCCGCGCGGGCGGTCATGGCGTCCTCGCTGGTCACACAGCGCACGGCGCAGGTCATGCCATAAGTCCGCGCATCGCCCATCACGCCGACTGTCCGCACATCGGGCAGTAAAATCACCGGCGCCTGCCAGATTTTGTTGTACCAGCCGGCGGCCTTGATCTCCGTCATGACAATACTGTCCGCTTCCTGCAGGACGCGCACACGCTCCGGTGTGATCTCGCCGATAATGCGGATGGCCAGCCCCGGCCCGGGGAAAGGATGCCGGTTGATCAAGTCCTCGTGCAGACCCAGCTCGCGGCCAAGCCGGCGCACTTCGTCTTTGAAAAGCCAGCGCAGCGGCTCGACAAGCTTGAACTGCATATCCGCTGGCAGACCGCCGACATTGTGATGCGTTTTGATTTTCGCGGCGGTTTTGGCCTGCGTGCCGCCAGCCACCGCGGACTCGATGACGTCGGGATACAATGTGCCCTGCGCCAAAAACTGAAAATCGCCTATTTTGCGCGCTTCGGCCTCAAAGGTGCGCACAAATTCATTGCCGATGCGCCGGCGTTTCTCCTCGGGGTCGCTGACGCCCTGGACTTTTTCCATAAAACGCCGCGCGGCGTCAATGTGCACCAGCTTGATCCGCATATATTTGGAAATAAGATCGACCACGCGCCGCGCTTCGTTTTTGCGCATGAAACCCTGATCGATAAACATGCAGATCAACTGCTCACCGATTGCTTTGTGCAAAAGCGCGGCCACCGTCGTGGAGTCCACGCCGCCGGACAGCCCCAGCAAAACTTTCCCGCCGCCGACAGTTTCGCGGATGCGCTTGACTTCGGTTTCAATATAATTCGCCATAGTCCAGACCGGCCGCGCCCGGCAAACGCCGAAAACAAAATTTTTAATTATGTCCATTCCCTTGACCGTATGCGCGACCTCGGGGTGAAACTGCACGCCGTAAATCCCGCGCGCGGGGTTTTCGACCGCGGCGTTTTCCAGATTGTCCGTGGAGGCGATTCTGCGGAATCCGTCCGGCAGGCGCAGGCAGGAGTCGCCGTGCGACATCCAGGCCGTGAAATTATCCTCCAGGCCGGTGAACAGAGCCGAACCCGTGTCCACGCGCAACGCCGCCTTGCCGTATTCCCGCTGGGCGGCGTGTTTTTCAACCTGCCCGCCCAGCAGATTTACAATTAACTGCATGCCGTAGCAAATGCCCAAAACCGGAATGTTCAAATCCAAAAGCGCGGCGTCCAGCCGGGGCGCGTCTTTTTCATACACCGACGCCGGTCCGCCGGAGAGAATGATGCCCTCGGGCTGTAGTTCTTTTATCTTAGCGGCGGAAATATCATGCGCGGCCAGTTCGGAATACACATTGCATTCACGCACCCGCCGCGCGATCAGCTGCGCATACTGCGAACCGTAATCCAAAATTATGATCAAGCAAAATCCCTTGTCGTGTAATTCGGCGTTTCTTTGGTGATCTGAATATCGTGCGGATGCGACTCCACCAGTCCGGCGTGAGTGATCTTCACAAAGCGGCTGTCCTGATGCAAAGCCTCGATTGTCGGCGCGCCGCAATATCCCATACCTGAACGCAAGCCGCCGAGCATCTGGTAGACCACTTCTTTGACCGTGCCGTGATATGGTATGCGGCCTTCCACCCCCTCGGGGACAAATTTGCGTGCCTCGCTTTGAAAATAACGGTCTTTGCCGCCGGCCTCCATAGCGCCGAGACTGCCCATGCCGCGGTAAATCTTGAAACGCCGGCCATGCAGTATTTCCACTTCGCCCGGAGCTTCATCACAGCCGGCAAACAAAGAGCCGAGCATCACGGTCGAGGCGCCGGCCGCCAGGGCCTTGACTATGTCGCCAGAATACTGAATGCCGCCGTCCGCAATGACCGGAATATCCGACTTGGCGGCTTCGACGGCGCAGTCGTACACCGCGGTGATTTGCGGCAAACCCACGCCGGCCACCACGCGTGTTGTGCAGATCGACCCCGGCCCGATGCCGACTTTCACGCAGTCCGCGCCGGCGGCGATCAGCGCGCGCGCGCCCTCCGCGGTCGCCACATTGCCGGCTATCAACTGCAGTTCAGGATAGGCTTTTTTAATTTTCTTGACGAGCCGCAAAACTCCCTCGGAGTGGCCGTGCGCCGTGTCCAGCACCACCGCGTCAGCCTGCGCTTTGATCAGCGCGGCCAGCCGGTCCATGGCGTTTTCCGTAACACCGATCGCCGCGCCGCAGAGCAGGCGTCCGCGCGCGTCCTTGGCCGCGTTGGGAAATTCGATATTCTTCTTGATGTCTTTAATTGTAATCAAGCCTTTGAGCAGGCCGTTCCGGTCTACGATAGGCAGTTTCTCGATTTTGGATTTTTTCATAATTTGCTGGGCTTCCGGCAGGGTGGTGCCTTCGGGCGCCGTCACCAGATTTTTAGCGGTCATAATATTGCTGATCGGCTGATCGTAATCCGACTCAAAACGCACGTCGCGGTTGGTCACGATGCCGACCAGTTTGCCGCCCGGGTCGGTGACCGGCACGCCGGAAATATGATAATGCTCCATGAGCTGCACGGCTTCCTGCACGGTATTGTCCGGCCCGAGATGGAACGGATCAACAATGACACCATTCTCCGAACGCTTGACTTTGTCCACCTCGTCGGCCTGCGCTTCTATGGTCATATTTTTGTGAATGATGCCGATGCCGCCCTCGCGCGCCACGGCGATCGCCATGCGCGAGTCGGTCACCGTATCCATGCCGGCGGAGAGCAGCGGCATGTTCAGCGTGATTTTTTTGGTCAGGCGGGTTTGGAGCGAAACATCTTTGGGCAGGATTTGCGAGTGCGCGGGGATCAGCAGCACGTCGTCGAATGTCAAACCTTCTTTGGTGAATTTGTCTGGATTCAGACCGCAGGTTACCATGCGCATTTATATTATATTCGGCAAAAACAGTCAATATTGTTATAATGCCGCCATGTCCGTTCGTCAGGAAATCCAAACTATTTTCGCGCAGGCAATCGGGAACGGCGAACCGGCGCCGCTGGAAGAGCCAAAAAATCTGGACTATGGCGACTATGCCACCAATATCGCGCTGCATCTGGCCAAACCGCTCAAAAAAGCGCCGAAAGTTATCGCGCGGGAATTAGCGTCCAAACTCGCCGCGCAGACCGCGGATTTTATCTTTTCGGAAATTAACGGTTTTATCAATATCCGTGTCAGCGACCGGAGATTGTTTCAGGAATTGGCCAAGATAACGCCGGACTACGGCAAGCCGGACCCGGACATGTTGTTTGCGCCCTTCGGCTCCGCTCAGGGCGCGCCGCCCACCGCTCCCCGCAGGCAAAAAATTCTGCTGGAATACGTTTCCGCCAATCCGACCGGTCCTTTGCACATCGGCCACGGACGCTGGGCGGTTATCGGCGATGTTCTAGCCCGAACGCTGGTTTATTGCGGCCAGCAGGTCACGCGGGAATTTTATATCAATGACGCCGGCGGACAAATCGCCAATTTTGTGGATTCCGTGCAGGCCGTCCGGCAAAATCAGCCCGTGCCGGAAAACGGCTATCACGGCGCGTATATTCAGGAGCTGGCTAAACTCGCTGCCGATCCGGTGCAAACCATGCTGGACCAACAAAAGGCCACCCTGCAAAATATCCGCTCGGAATTCGACAGCTGGTTTTCGGAGAAAACTTTGCACGAGAGCGGCGCGGTGGACAGCGCGCTGGAAATTTTGCGCCGGAAAAATCTGCTGTACACCGGCGCCAATGAATACACCGGCGCGCTGGTTTTTCGCTCGACAGATTTCGGCGATGACAAAGACCGCGTGCTGGTCAAAAGCAATGGTGAAAAAACTTATTTCACCGCCGACATTGCCTATCACCAAAACAAGCTGGACCGCGGCTTTGACCGGCTCATCAATATCTGGGGCGCCGATCATCACGGCTACATCGCCCGTGTGCGCGCGGCTATCGAGGCGCTGACCGGACGGAAAAATGTCCTGCAGGTCATTCTCGGCCAGCTGGTCAATTTATTCCGCGGCGGCGCGCCGGTCAAAATGTCCAAACGCACCGGCGAGTTGATCACCCTGCAGGAAGTTATTGAGGAGATCGGCGTGGATGCCGCGCGCTATTTTCTGGCCGCCGCTAGACCGGACACGGCTCTGGATTTTGATCTGGAGCTGGCTAAAAAACAGAGCAATGACAATCCGGTTTACTATGTGCAGTACGCTTACGCGCGGATCTGCTCGATACTGCGCCAGGCGGAAATTCCGCGCGGCCAAGTTATGGCTTCGCCGCCGGACAAACTGGAAACGGCAGAAAGAATGCTCATTCTAAAAATGATCCGTCTGCCGGAGGAAATCGAAACTATCGCGCGAAATTACGCTATCCACCGCCTCTGCGCCTACGCGCAAGAGCTCGCGGCGCTGTTCCATAATTTTTATCATGAATGCCGGGTTATTTCGGAAGATATTCAGACCACGGCCAGACGCCTGCAAATAATTCAGGCCGCGCAAACGATTTTGAAAATTATTTTTGATTTGCTGGCTGTCAAAGCGCCGGAAAAAATGTAATTTAATTCCAAACTGCGCCGAAAACTTGGTTGGCTGTAACTACATTGGTCTTAACATCACCGTCGATTCTTGCCACAGTATTGCTATTTAAGTATACTGTGCCTTCATTAGCTGCCCCGCCACCAATAGCAATATAGTTTTCCACAACCAAATCTCCATTTTTGTCATTTTTGCCAGAATTAGCAGTTACAATATCCGGACTAGAATAACCGATCATTACAGTATCATTCTTCGCGTCATATTTGATGCCTTTCACAAACATGGCATACGGCGCAGCGATCATTTCTATACGCGGGCTCATAGCTGTACCATTTACCGAAACCTCTATCCAAACATCGCTCGCGCTAGTTATCTTGTCTATTTCACCAGCAGACAACTCTATTTTAGTCGTATAGTTGCCCTCAAAAACAGTCACCTCCTTATTAGCATTAGCACCAGTAATGTTGGACAATGCAGTTCCACCAGTAATGTTATTATAAAATATAAAGCCCATATTGACGCTGCCTTCATGCATGTTCCCGTTCGTATCAGTCAAATACCCTTGAAAAGAAATCGTCTGATTAGATGTGGCTGCGCTAACAAAAACACTCAAAACGCAGAATAAAATCAGCGTGTTAAAGAGTTTAAACAGTCTCATGAAAACCCCCTCAAATATTATACCATAAGCTCTGTTTAGTATCGTTGGCTGTATAGGTATAAATGTATCGAAAATTTGTGTTGTATAATGAGTCATGGCTTATTCCATCGACACGCGCACTTTGCGGCCCGGGGACATTTTTATTCCGGTCAAGGGCGCGCGTTTTGACGGGCATGATTTTATCGCAGAAGCGCGGCGCAAAGGCGCCAGCCAGATACTCGATGTTGATTTAGGCCAG
>JAITIE010000105.1 GCA_031279615.1 Candidatus Margulisiibacteriota bacterium
GGCACGAGCGTGTGAATATTGTCCCAGGGCAATTCCTTATCGATATTTACCACCCGCAAAAAATCCTCCAGTTTATACCCGCAGCGCGCCAGAGCTTGCAGCCAGAGGTCGTACTTGAAATGCTCCTGCCAGGCGTCGTAACGACAGCCCAGGCGATACGCCGCTAAAATAACCGCGCCAGCCTCGCGGCCAGACCGGCTCAAAACCGCCTCTATTGCCGAGGATTCCGCCTGATGATAACGAAACTGCACGCGGCGGGAATGGAGATTTTGTTTGATTAAATGCTGCTTGCGCTTGATCTCCTCCGGCGGATTTACCGCCGCCCACTGAAAAGGCGTGTGCGCCTTGGGCACAAAATTGGACGCGCTGATCGTCAGGGTAAAATTTCTAGTTTGCTTATTTTCATTTAATATTTTCTCCGCCAGCTCCGGTATGGCCAGCACATCGGCGTCGGTTTCCCCGGGCAGGCCGAGAATAAAATATAATTTCAAGGAGCGGACACCGCTGTCGATAGCGATACGCGCGGCGCGCAAAATATCCGCTTCGGTCATTTCTTTGTGAATAATGTCGCGCAGCCGCTGTGTGCCGGCTTCCGGCGCGATAGTCACGGTGCTGCGGCGGACTTTTTGCGTCTCGGCCAGCAGCCGCGCGGAAATACTCTCGGTGCGCAGAGACGGCAGTGAGACATTTATTTTTTGCGCGGCGTATTTTTGATTGAGCGCGCTGACCAGCTCCTCGATCTGCGGATAGTCCGTCGCGGTCAGGGAGAGCAGGGAAATTTCGGAATAACCGCTTTCCGCCAGGCCGGTCTCCGCATCGCGCAGCACAGCCTCGAGCGGGCGCGGGCGTAAAGGCCGCCAGGTAAAACCCGCCTGACAAAAACGGCAGCCGTGCAGACAGCCGCGCATGATTTCCAAAACCAGACGATTATGCACCGTGTCTATATAGGGAATTATGGTCTTGACCGGATTATTTAAGCGGCGCAAATCTTTAATATAATTTTTCGTCGTCCGATTCCGCAACGCCGGAACATAAATGCCGCCGCGCGGCAAAGCGGCTAGATATTCCAGCTTGGCCGGACGCGGCAGTTTTTTAAAATCCGGAGCCGCCAGCGCACGCAAAAAATCCTCGAACAACTCCTCGCCTTCGCCGACGAGCGCGACATCCAAAAAATCCGCCAGCGGCTCAGGATTAAAAGCGCAGGGGCCGCCGGCAAAAACCAGCGGGTCGTCCGCGCCGCGCTCTCCGGCCAGCAAAGGAATTTGCGCGCGGTCTAGAAACAAAAGCAGATTGGTGTAAGTCAACTCGTGCTGCAGCGAGAAACCAACCGCGGTAAAATCTTTAACCGGCCGGCGGGACTCCAGCGCGAACAACGGCCAGCCTTTCTTTTGCAAGGCGTCCAGCATATCGTCTTCCGGCAAAAAAGCGCGCTCCACCGCAGCTTCCGGCAAAGCATTGCCGCGAAAATACAAAATATTTAAACCCAGATTAGACATGCCGATTTCGTATTTGTCGGGATAGCAGAGACAGCAGGACACCGCGAAATCTTTTTTTTGCACAGAATTTTCTTCCTGGCCGATATACTGCGCCGGATTGCGCACCGCGCGCAGCGTTTTTTTTAATTCCTGCGCGTCCGGCATCGGTCAGGCCGCCAAAACTTCGCGGACAAAGCGGTGATTGAAAACATGTCCGGATTTGTAAACAAAAAATTCCGCCTGCGGCAGCGCGCCAGCCGCCGCAATGTCGCCGATAAAATCCAAAATCTTATGCCGCACCAATTCGTCAGGGAAACGCAAGGCCGTGGAAAAACCTTTATCAGAAACCACCACGGCGTTTTTAAGCGACGCGCCCTGCGCTTTGTTCTGCGCCAGCAGCCATTCCAGCTCCTCTTGAAAACCATACGTCCGCGCCGGCGCGACATACTGCGCGTAATCGTCCCGCGCCGCGTCAAAACTGCCGAGGTCTGTCTGTATCGGTGAATTGTCATAATCCAGCAAAAAATTCACTTTAAAATTTTCAGCCGGCAGCGCCAAAATAAACTTGCCCTCGGCGGCTAATTTTTTCGGCCCGGCAATTTGCAAAAACCGCTTGGGCTGGTCCTGTTCTTGAAGCCCCGCGGACAGGATTTGCTCAACTATAAATTTAGCCGAGCCGTCCTTGATCGGCGCTTCCACGCCGTCAATCTCGATCAGAGCATTATCCACGCCCAAGCCGGCCAAAGCGGAAACCAGATGCTCCACGGTCTGCACCGCGCTGCCGTCCGAAAAAAGCACCGCCGTGCCGCGTTCGTCACCGCGCACATTGGGATAAATATATTTGCTGGTCAGCGTCGAACTGCGGAAAATCAAGCCGCTGTCCGCCCGCAACGGGGAAAGAATAACTTCCGCAAACTTAGCCGTGTGAATGCCGTAACCGTTGAAAACGACCTGCCGCGCCAGCGTTTTTTGTTGCATGCCGCAATTATAACAGCAATGTTACAAAATTCCGTTAATCGTCATCGTCAGCACACCGCAAAAAGGATGCGCTTCGTCGTCATCGCCGTTGCCGTCTATATCAACCTTCGTGGAATTACGCACCAGATTGATCGCCAGCAAACTGAAATACATTCTATTGGTTGTGTAAATACGCAAACCGAAATTGGCGTTGTATTTATTGTCTTCATAGGCCAGCGCGTCCGCCACCCAGGAAACTTTTTCGCTGGTAAACAGTTCGCCGCCGGCCAGCATCGAAGCCTGCATCTCTCCTCTTGGCTCAATGTAACGCCCGGCCGCGCCCATGCTAATCGAATGCCCGCCCACAAACTTCTTGGTTATGACCATGAACACACTGGGATATTCCCGAAATGTATACGTTCCTTTGGAGGAAAGATTTTCCCAGCCAAAAGCCACCAGCATCGGATCGTCATCGTCCCGCATCGCGCCGTACCATTTGGCATTGCTAAAAAGGCCCTCGCGCTCACTGCGCCCGCCAAAAGTCAGCTCCAGCCATTCCGACCAGCCCAGGCCGACATTGTACCGCCAGTAGGCCGGATCGGTGTAAGTAGCCGACGCCCCTGCGGAAAAAGCGGAAAGCCCCATGTTCCATTCTTGATAACGCAGGGCTTCGGCGTTGGGCACCATAATATAACCGGTGGAGCCGGTCAATGTGCGCCCGTTAGCCCAAATTATTACCGGAAAAAACACCGCGCAAAATAAAAGTTTTTTCATGGAACCCCCTCGCGCCTACTTCAGGCTATTATATAATATTTCCAGTTTTTTGGTAATAGCCGAGTTTAAAAAAGATTTTTTAGCGTTCCGCTCCGCGCCGCCAGCCAAACGCCGCAATTCCGCCGGAGCGTTTAGCAAATCGATAACTCTCTGACTAAAAACCGCCAAATCGTCCGGCGTCAGATACCCGTCAACGCCGTTTTCAATCATCTGGGACACGCCGCGGGCATCTATCGCCACGGCTGGCCGGCCGCAGGCTTTGGCTTCGGA
>JAITIE010000160.1 GCA_031279615.1 Candidatus Margulisiibacteriota bacterium
TATTTCCTGCAGAGAATATCCTTCGGGAATCACCACTTGCTTAGAGGAAGTCAAACTCAAACCATGCCGCTCGCCCAGCGTTTCCATAATTCTTTTTAGCGACATGCTCGGCGCCAGAACAAACTCGCCGGCGTGAATCTGGCGGTCAAAACGCCCCAGACGCACGGCCAGACGGGTGTTAAATTTATTGCGGAGCAGCCCGTTGGCGTGCAGTCCGGACAGAACTTCCTGCGCCGTACTGTTTTTGGGCACTTTGACCAAAAAAGTCCGCCGCGAAAAATTATTGTCCGCGCCTAAAAAAACCGTCGACCAGAGCGCCAGCAGCAGAGCCGCCGGCAGAACATAGCGGTAAAATTCCCGCTGCCAAAACCGGCGGTTTTTACGCAGATACCGGCTTGTTTGATTTAAATATTTTTTTAATCTATTCCGCACTTCGCGCCCTCAAATAATCTTCCAGCAAAATACACGCCGCCAGCGAATCAACTTTCGTCCGGCGTTCCCTGGCGGACAGGCCGTATTGTAACATCATCTTGTGCGCTTCCGCAGTGGACAAACGTTCATCGTAAAACTCGACCGGCAGACACAGCGCGGCCAACTCTGCCGCAAATTTACGCGCATTTTGCGCGGCAATTTCCTCCCGTCCGGACAGAGCCACCGGCAAACCTAAAATTATTTTTTGGATATTTCTAGTTTGAATGATTTGCCGCAGTTTTTTTATTTTTCCCGAATCGTTCTCGATAAAATCCAGCGGCATGACTAGGCCAAGCTGATTGCTGGCCGCCAGACCAATTCTCTTACTGCCGTAATCAACAGCCAGAAAACACTCGGCCATCTCAGAACATTTCCAGAGCCGCCTGCAAAGCCGCGGTCAGGCCGTCAGGGTTAGCGCCGCCGGCCTGCGCCAGATCGGGTTTGCCGCCGCCGCGCCCGGACACCAGAGGGGCGATTTTTTGAATAATTTTGTTGGCGTTGAATTCCGGCGTTTGGTATTTTGGCGTGACCGCGGCCAGTAAAACCGCTTTGCCGGAGTCCACCGCGCCCAGCACAATCACACCCTCGCCCAGATAATTACGCAGGCTGTCCGCCACAGCCGCGGCGGCGGCGCGGTCTGCCGCGCCGATATTTACAGCAATGACCGGCGCTCCATTTATTATTTTTTTCCGCGCGGCATACTCCGAAACCTTGGCCAGAGCCGCCTGTAGTTTTTGCTTTGCTAATTGCTTCTGCTCATTTTTTAACTGCTCTTTTTTCTGCTCGACATTTTGCCAGCCGAACTGTAACTGCCTGTCCAGCTCCGGTGGCGCGGCCTGCGCGTCAAAGCGCAGTTCCGGCAAATCCAATTTATTTAATTCCGCGTTCAATCTGGCAAATTCTTGCGCGTAATGAACAGCCACCGCGTCTCCGGCCGCCGCCTCGATGCGCCGGATGCCCGTGGACAACGCCGATTCGGAAATTAATTTAAATACTTTAAGGTCGCTGGTATTAGCAACATGCTGACCGGCGCAAAATTCTTTAGAGAAATCACCGATCGACACCACGCGGACTGTCTCGCCGTACTTTTCGCCAAACAACGACATGGCGCCGCTGGCTCTGGCTTCCTGGATCGGCATTTCTTTAATGACCAAATCAATATTTTTCTTAATCTCTTCATTAACCAGCGCCTCTACTTTTTGTTTTTCTTCCGGCGTCAGAGCCTGAAAATGATTGAAATCAAAACGCAGTTTTTCCGGCGCGACCAGAGAGCCGGCCTGCGTGGCGTGTTTGCCCAGCGTTTTTTGCAAAGCGGCATGGAGCAAATGCGTGGCCGTGTGATGTCTGGCCATCGCTTGTCTGGCCGCGGTGTCATCAGCATCTAAAATTACCTCACCGCCGACACCGCCTTTGCTGCCCAGGCCGGCGGCGCGGGCTTTGTCCCGCTGCTTCTGCATCTCCACGGCAAAACCGTCCAAATCCACCGCCAAATTTTGTTCTTCCGCCAGCACCGCTGTCAAATCGACCGGAAAACCGTAAGTGTCATAAAGCTTGAAAACTTCCGCGCCAGAAATAATTTTTCGGCCAGATTTTTTGACCCGCGCCGCTATCTCCGCGAACAACTCCAGCCCGCGGTCGAGAGTTTTATTGAAAGCCTGCTCCTCAGCCTGCAGGATTTTTTCCACATATCCGCGCTTGTCTTTGATTTCCGGAAAAGCGTCCCCCATGGTTTCCGCCAGCACGCCGACCATGCGGCAAAGAAACGGCTCGCGCAGACCCAGCTTGCGGCCGTAACGCGCGGCGCGGCGCAAAAGGCGGCGCAACACATAACCGCGCCCGTCATTGGACGGCAAAATACCGTCGGCAATCGCAAAAGACAGCATGCGCAGGTGATCGGCAATCACGCGGTGCGGCATGCCGCTCAAATCCGGCTGGTATTTTATTCCGGAAATCTTTTCCGCTTCTTTGATCAGCGGAATAAAAATATCCGTGTCATAATTTGAAGAAACATTTTGCAGAACGGCGCAAATGCGTTCAAAACCCAGGCCGGTGTCGACATGTTTTTTGGGCAAGTCGCTAAGCTGTCCGTCCGCGCCGCGATTGTGCTGCATAAAAACCAAATTCCACAGCTCGATAAACCGCGCGCAACCGCTATTCACGCCGCAAACGTGGCCGGGCGTGTCTTTTTTATCACAGCGGTCAGGTCCCAGATCAATATGGATTTCCGAGCAGGGTCCGCAGGGTCCGGTCTCGCCCATTTCCCAAAAATTTTCTTTGTCAAAAAAACCAATATGCGCGTGGTCAATATCCGTCTGCGTCCGCCAAATCTCCGCGGCTTCCTTGTCTGTGGTGTGCACCGTGGCGTACAGCTTGGCCCTGGGCAGTTTCCAGACCGTCGTCAATAATTCCCAGGCCCAGACAATCGCCTCTTTTTTGTAGTAATCGCCAAAAGACCAATTGCCGAGCATCTCAAAAAAAGTGTGATGATACGTGTCCTTGCCGACTTCCTCGAGATCATTGTGTTTGCCGGAAACGCGAATGCACTTCTGGCTGTTGACTGCGCGCGTGTAGGGCCGGCTGCCGCTGCCTAAAAAAACATCCTTAAATTGATTCATGCCGGCATTAGTAAAAAGCAACGTCGCGTCGCCCACCGGCAGCACCGGCACGCTGGGCACAAAAGTATGTCCCTTGCTCTCGAAAAATTTAATAAATTGCGCACGAATATCCTGGCTGTGCATAACGCGATTATAAACTTTAAGCCTAAATTTGTAAAAAATTCCGCCATTTTATATAATACCTGCTGTATGTCCGAACTGGTGCAAGCCAATCTTATTCTCGAAGGCGGCGCGTTGCGCGGAATATTCACGGCGGGCGTGCTGGACGCGCTCGACGAAAAAAATCTCCTGTTTGAATTTATCATCGGCGTGTCAGCCGGAGCCTGCATGGGCGTGTCTTATATCAGCAGACAGCGTGGCCGCAACCGCGAGATACTGCGGCGTTTCGGGCGCGACCCGCGCTATTTCAGCCTGCGCAATCTCTTGCGTGAAGGCAATCTTTTTTCCGCCAAATTTGTTTACGAAGAAATTCCACAAAAATTGATACCTTTTGATTTTCAGACTTTTGAGCAAAGTCCGGCGCGTTTTATCGTGGTGGCCACAGACTGCGCGACCGGTCAGGCCGTGTATTTGCAGGACAAGCGCAATATGACGCCGGCCATCCGCGCCTCAGCCAGCATGCCTTTTGTCAGCAAGCCGGTGAAATTGGCCAGCGGGTTGTATCTCGACGGCGGCATCGCGGATTCCATACCGATCGAATACGCCAGGCAGCACGGCCACGCCCAAAGCGTTGTAGTCTGCACTAGACCCAAAGGTTATCTAAAAAAAGAAAATCCGCATCTCCTGCATCTGCTCAAAGCTGTGCTGCCGAATAATCCGCGGCTGGCCGAAGCATTGAGCCAACGTTCCGCCGTGTACAACCGCGAGCTGGCGCTGGTCGACAAACTGGAGGCCGAGGGCAAATGTCTGGTCGTGTATCCGCCGGAAAATCTCAAGGTCGGACGGCTGGAGCGCAACTGGGAAAAACTGGACAGTCTTTATCAAGCCGGTTATCAGGCTGGACTGGAGCTGGTGTCCAAACTGCCGGTGTTTTTAGCGCAGTAATTTCAAAATCTCCGCGTGCAAAATACCGTTAGTCGAGACCGCCGTGCCAGCAAATAAATCATTCTCTGCGCCGGCAAATGAAGTGACTTTGCCGCCCGCTTCCTCGACAATAATTTTGGGGCCAGCCAAATCCCAGGCTTTTAAGGCCGGATCAAAAGCCAGCTCCCCGCTGCCCTGCGCCACCAGCATGTGCTGATAAAAATCGCCGTAGCCGCGCTGGCGTTCGGTCTTTTGAATAATATTCAGGATTTTGGCGGCGGATTCCGCGCTGACTTCCACGCCAGCCAGACTGCTGTGAAAGGCCTGCGCTTTTTGAAGCTCGGCTATTTGGGAAACCCGCAATCGTTTTTCCTGTCCGGTGTTCCGGTCGCGCAAGCACGCGCCCTGCCCGCGCGCCGCCTGCCAGCGCATACCCAGAGCCGGCGCGGAAACCAGACCGGCGACAAGCTCGCCGTTCTCTTCCAGACCCAGCAGCGTGGCAAAAAAAGGAATGCCGCGCACAAAACTGCGCGTCCCGTCCAGCGGGTCGATGAAAAGGCGCGGCTCCGCTTCTTCCTGGCCGAATTCCTCGCCGTAAAAGCCCAGAGCCGGCTCGCGTTTTTTGGCCGCCGCGCGGATATATTCCTCTATCTCTTTATCCGCCTGCGTTACCGGACTATTGTCCTGCTTGTACTCGACCCGCAAATCAACCCGCCGGAAATAACGCAGGGCTATTTTGTCCGTCTCGTCCGCCAGCTCTTGCAATAATTTTAGCCAGTTCATTTAGGCAAGATTATAGAATATATGGTTTACAAAAAAAATAGCAATACTATAATATAATACCACTATGCGGACACCAAAAATATATTTAGAAACCACTATTTTTAATTTTTATTTTGCTGACGATGCGCCGGATAAAAAGGCGGACACTCTAAAATTGTTTCAAGAAATCAAGGCTGGCAAATACGAGCCGTTTACCTCCGCTTATGTTTTGGACGAAATCAAAGCCGCGCCGGAACCCAAACAAACACAATTGTCAAACTTAATTAAAGAATATAACCTGGCCATACTGCCTGCCAGCAGTGAAACGAAAAAACTAGCGACAATTTATGTTGACGAAGGAATTATACCGCGCAAATATTTAACAGATGCCTTGCATATTGCAGTAGCCACAATTAATAATCTGGATTATATTGTAAGTTATAATTTTAGGCATATCGTTAAATTAAAAACCGTAACTATGACTGAAATTATTAATCTTAGAGAACATTATAAAAAAATTGGCATATTTTCGCCGACGGAGGTAATTGAAAATGACGACTGAGACCGCAGCAGTAAAAAAAATTTTAGACGAAATTTATATGATTAGGGACGAATTATACGAGAAAACCAAGAACTTAACTGAAATTGAACATGCCGCTTTTTTTAATAAAGCAGCAGAGGAATTTTGCCGGAAAAAGAATATCGTTTTTCCTAATTCCCGGAATTAAAACTCATGCGCGTCTTATCAGGAATACAGCCTTCCGGCATTTTGCACATCGGCAATTATCTGGGCATGATGCGGCAAATGGTGGAGCTGCAGGCCGGTCACGAGTTGTTTTGTTTCATCGCCGATCTGCACGCCATGACCTCGCTCAATCGCGGCGAAGATCTGCGCGCCAACACACTTCAGGCCGCGCTGGATTTTCTGGCGCTGGGTATTGATCCGGAAAAATCGGTTTTTTGGGTGCAGTCCACCGTGCCGGAAATCAACGAATTGACCTGGTATTTGAGCAATGTCACGCCGGTCGGCCTGCTGGAGCGCTGTCATTCTTACAAAGACAAACTGGCCAAAGGCCTGCCCGCCAACGCCGGACTGCTGAATTATCCGGCGCTGATGGCCGCGGACATCCTCTCCGTGCAGAGTGACATCGTGCCGGTCGGCAAAGACCAAAAACAGCATCTGGAGGTCACGCGCGACATCGCTCTAAAATTTAACCATGAGTTTGGCGAGACTTTCAAAGCGCCAGACGCGTTGATTAAAGAAGAGGTCGCCATCGTGCCCGGCACGGACGGCCAGAAAATGTCTAAATCTTACGGCAACACTATCGAAATTTTCGGCGAGGAAAAGATTATCCGCAAACAAGTTATGAATATCGTTACAGACTCCACGCCGCTGGAACAGCCGAAAAATCCCGAAACCTGCAATGTCTTTAAAATTTACGCGCTCTTTGCGACGCCGGAGCAAAAAGCCGAGATGGAGCGCAAATACCGCGCCGGCGGTTACGGTTACGGCGACGCCAAGAAAGAAACTTTTGCTCTGCTCTGGGAATATTTCCGGCCGTACCGCGAGCGGCGCGCCGAGCTGGCTCAAAACCTCGACGCGGTAAAAGAGACCCTGCAAAAAGGCACGGACAAAGCCCGCGCGGAAATAATGAAAACCCTGCAAGTCGTGCGGGAAAAAACAGGTGCGTTTTTATGAAAGTAATCCAGACCGAATTTCCCGGACTGCTGATCATCGAGCCGCAAGTTTTTCCCGACGAGCGCGGTTTTTTTTACGAAAGTTACAGTCAAAAAACTTTTGCGGCGGTGGGACTGGATGCCGTTTTCGTGCAGGACAATCATTCCCAATCCGGGCGGGGCACACTGCGCGGACTGCATTTTCAAAAAGGCGCCTTGGCGCAAACCAAACTAGTGCGCTGCACGCTGGGCGAGGTTTACGATGTGGCGGTCGATCTGCGCCGCGGCTCGCCGACTTTTAAGCAATGGTTCGGCGTTACGCTCTCGGCGGCAAACAAAAAACAATTTTACATACCGCGAGGTTTTGCCCACGGTTTTGCCGTGCTGTCGGACAGCGCGGAATTTCAATACAAATGCGACGCTTATTACGCGCCGCAGGCTGAGGCCGGCATTCTCTGGAATGATCCCG